>JALUUZ010000307.1 GCA_027021095.1 Gammaproteobacteria bacterium | reverse complement strand
TGGTGCAGTGAGGCGGGTGAAGGGCAGTGCTCGCCGGTGCACGGTCAGGGCGGGGGCATGCGTGGCGCAGGACAAATAGACGCGCGGACGAATTTCTTACCAGTTCCGGTAACAATCCTGTACCGGTTTGCCGTATAATAGGCCAGACAATCGGTTTGAACGGGGCATGGTATGTGCGGAATAGTTGGGCTGGTTTCCAGCCAGGCGGTAAACCAGGAAATTTACGAGGCTTTGACAGTATTGCAGCACCGGGGGCAGGATGCCGCCGGCATTATCACCGCGAACAAGGGCCGGTTGTTTTTGCGCAAAGGTAACGGCCTGGTACGCGATGTGTTCCGCACCGAACATATGATCCGCCTGCAAGGCAACATGGGTATAGGTCATGTACGCTATCCGACCGCCGGGTGTTCCAGTTCCGCCGAAGCCCAGCCATTTTACGTCAACTCCCCCTATGGCATTTCGCTTGCACACAATGGTAACCTGACCAATGCCAACGAATTGAAACGTGACCTGTTTCATGAGGATCTACGGCATATCAATACCGATTCGGATTCAGAGATTCTGCTCAACGTCCTGGCACACGAGCTGGCCTGCCAGCGTAAATACCGGATCGATGAAAAAGATATTTTTTCTGCGGTCGCCGGTGTGCATCGTCGTTGTAAAGGGGGGTATGCCGTGGTGGCAATGATCGCCGGGGTCGGGATTCTCGGTTTTCGTGATCCGCACGGTATACGGCCAGTGGTGTTCGGCAAACGCGAGACGGCGGAAGGGACAGACTATATGATCGCTTCCGAAAGCGTTGCGCTGGACATGCTGGGATTCGAGCTGGTACGTGATATCGCGCCCGGGGAGGCTGTCTTTGTCGATCGCGAGGGCAATTTTCACAGCTGCCAGTGTGCCGAGAAGCCCGTCTACAGCCCCTGCCTGTTCGAGTTCGTCTATTTTGCCAGGCCGGATTCGATTATCGACGAGGTGTCAGTCTACAAGGCACGCCTGCGTATGGGGGAAAAGCTGGCGGCGAGGATACTGAAGACGCATCCACGGCATGAAATCGATGTCGTGATCCCGATTCCCGATACCAGCCGGACCTCGGCACTGCAGCTGGCCAACCTGCTGGGGGTCAAGTACCGCGAGGGCTTTATCAAGAACCGGTATATCGGCCGGACGTTTATCATGCCCGGACAGGTACAGCGCAAGAAATCGGTGCGCCAGAAACTGAACGCGATCGACCTGGAGTTCCGTGACAAAAACGTATTGTTGGTGGACGATTCGATCGTACGTGGCACGACCTCGAAACAGATTATCCAGATGGCACGCGATGCGGGAGCCAACAAGGTGTTCTTCGCATCCGCTGCACCGCCGGTGGCCTATCCCAATGTATATGGTATCGATATGCCCAGTGCAAAGGAGTTGATTGCGCACAAGCGCAGTGTCGACGAGATCAACCAGTTGATCGGCTCGGACTGGCTGGTATACCAGGACCTGGAAGACTTGAAGGATGCGGTCAGGAAGTGGAGCCGGAAGATAGAGGATTTCGACGACTCGGTGTTCAGTGGCAACTACATTACCGGCGATGTCAATGAGACCTACCTCCGTCAGCTCGATCTTTTGCGCAGCGATGCGGCCAAGCAACAGCGCAAGCAGGAGTCGATGTTATCCGGCTTGTCCGACCAGGAACTGATCGACATCCATAATGCAGGCTAGCATGACACTGGTGTCGAGGCGATGCTTGACAAGCCGGTTTCGATTAATTATTCTTCGACTATACGGGCGCCGATTTGATTCGGCTTGCGGGCGCTGAATAAATACTGCTAAAGAGAAGCATGCCGGGCGGGCAGCCCGGTCAGATGATCAAGGTAGTAGACACAGACCGCCTGCTTCAGCAACTGGATAAGCAGGCTTTTTTATGCCTGTATTCCGGGATTCCAGAGGAGACGGGCATGAGTGAAGAATACGACTACCAGTTCGATACCCTGGCGGTGAGACACGGCCAGGTGCGTACCCCTGAGTCCGAGCATTCCGAACCTATTTTTCCGACGTCGAGTTATGTATTCGATTCCGCCGCCGAGGCGGCCGCGGTGTTCAGCGGCGAAAAAAAAGGAAATGTCTATTCGCGTTTTACCAATCCGACGGTGCGTACCTTCGAACAACGCCTGGCGGCGCTCGAAGGCGGTCAGCGCTGTGTCGCCACCGCCTCCGGCATGGCGGCGATCCTGGCGACCTGTCTT
>JALUUZ010000306.1 GCA_027021095.1 Gammaproteobacteria bacterium | reverse complement strand
GCGCAACGTAATCCTGGTGTTGACACTGGTGTTGATGTTGAGCCTGTTGACCGCGGTCTGGGCCGCGTTTTTTTCGACCCGCCGCCTGGTCGCGCCGATCACCGAACTGGCCGAAGGAACACGTGATGTGGCCGAAGGCCGTTATGACCGCACTATCCCTGTGACCACCCATGACGAGCTTGGCTTTCTCGTTAAGTCCTTCAACTACATGACCAGGCAGCTGGCGGTGACCAGCCTGGCCGCGCAGCGCGGGCAGCAGCTGGTGGAGGAACAGCGTGCTTACCTGCAGGCCGTACTGGCCAACCTGTCGTCCGGGGTAATCACGCTGGACCAGGATCACCTGGTCAAGGTGATCAATGCCCAGTCGAGCCAGATTCTGAATGCCGATTTGAACCAGTACCTGGACCAGCCGCTTGCCGAGCTGAGCACGCATCATCCGCACCTGAAGACGTTTGTCAGTGTGATGAGCCGGCACCTGCGCAGCGAGGCGCTGGAATGGCGTGAAGAGGTGACACTGTTTTCAAAGAGCGGCAGGCAGGTACTGCTGGTACGGGGTACTACGCTGCAGGACGAGGAGGGTGTGCACAGTGGTCATATCATCGTGTTCGATGATATTACCCAGCTGCTCAAGGCACAGCGGGACGCGGCCTGGGGCGAAGTCGCCAGGCGTATGGCGCACGAGATCAAGAACCCGCTGACACCGATCCAGTTGTCGGCTGACAGGTTGCGGCGTAAGTACCTGAAGACGCTGGACAAGGAGGATGCACAGCTGCTTGACCGTTCGACCAATACGATCATCCAGCAGGTCGAAACACTGAAATCACTGGTCAACGCGTTTTCCGAGTACGCACGGGCACCCAAAATCAAGCTGTCGAATTTCGACCTGAACGAGCTGATACGCGAAGTGTTGGATTTTCAGACCGGGTGCAACCCACAGGTCAAGCTGGAGTTGGCGCTGGACCCGCAGCTGCCGGCACTCGAGGCCGACGTGGACCGGATCCGCCAGTTGTTGAACAACGTGATTCTGAATGCAATCGAGGCCATGGAAGGAAAACCCAGGCAACAGCTGGATATTGCCACCCGGTATGTAAAGGACAAGGTCGGGCATATCATCGAACTGGTGATTCGCGACTACGGTGAAGGCTTTCCTGACGACGAAAAAGGCGAGCACTTCGAGCCCTATTTTACCACCAAGCCGAAAGGAACCGGGCTTGGGCTGGCGATCGTCAAACGGATCGTCGAGGAACACAGTGGTATCGTGTGGCTGGAGAATGCCCGTCCGCATGGCGCAAAAATTGTAATTCACCTGCCGGTTACCTATGATGATGACAAGACAGGGGCGGGTGAAATCAGGACAGATTCGATAGCCGAAGGTTGAAGACGATGGTAATGACAAACAAGAAGATCCTGGTCGTCGATGACGAGACTGATATCCGCCATCTCGTTCAGGAGATACTGCAGGAAGAAGGGTATTCCGTAACTGCGGCGGAAAACGGCGACAGCGCTCGCCGGCAGGTCAGGCGCCAGCGCCCTGACCTGGTGCTGCTGGATATCTGGATGCCGGACGTAGACGGTATCACGCTGCTGCAGGAATGGTCGGAGCAGGGGGAGCTGCCTTTTCCGGTGATCATGATTTCGGGGCACGGTACCGTAGAGACCGCGGTCGAAGCGACACGGCTTGGTGCGTTCGATTTTATCGAGAAGCCGCTGTCGTTGACCAAGCTGCTGGTGACAGTGGAGCGTGCACTGGCGGCCAGCACCCGGCATCGGTCCCGCCAGGCGGTGCCGGAGGGGGTGGCAGTCGACCTGGTAGGCAAAAGCAAGGTCATGCAGGCAGCGCGGGAGAAGGCCGAACGTATCGCCGGGTCCGATACCGCGGTATTGATTCGCGGTGAAACGGGCAGCGGCAAGAAGTCGTTTGCCTACTATATCCATAGACACAGTCAGCGTCATACGCATCCTTTCGTCGTCATGAACGCCAGTGCGGCACGGCATGGTAAGACCAGTGCGATCGAGCTTTTTGGCCAGCAGCAGGGAGGTGAACTTCATACCGGTCTGCTGGAACAGGCGGGAGGAGGCACCCTGTTTATCGACGAAGTCGGTGAGCTCGAGGCCGAGCTGCAGGCGCGCCTGAGTGGTGTGCTGGAAAACCATGCGTTCGTCAGAGAGGGCGGACTGGAAACCGTGGCCAGTGACGTCAGGATCATCGCTTCCAGCAGTCAGAATCTC
>JALUUZ010000305.1 GCA_027021095.1 Gammaproteobacteria bacterium | reverse complement strand
GATCACTGGGTCTGGGGCAACCCCTGGTCGCTTCCCCTGGTCGCCGCGCTTCTCGGTATGACACTGGGGCTGATTTTACTGGCGGCAGTCGTGCCCCTGGATGGTGACGATGACGGTTAGTATCGGCCGTGGCGAGCCGGGCTAAGCACAGTTCTTTTTTATCTGATCCAGCAGTTCCCGGCGCTGCCGCCTGTTTAGCTGGCCGAACAGGCGTATTGTCTCCGCCAGGACATCATCCTCGGCATAGAAATAGGGTACCGGGACCGCCAGTACCTCGGCCAGGCGGCTCAGGGTCGAGTAGTCCGGTGTGTGTTTCCCTCGCTCATACTGATTGATCCTGGGACTGGCCGAGCCGGGGTCGATACCCGCCTGGATCCCCAACTGGCGCTGTGACAGACCGCACAATTGGCGGGCCTGAGTCAGTCGCCGGGGGATTGGATTCGCCATCGGGTTTTTTTCACCAAGTATCAGGAAATACTGAAATTCCCTGGAAGGGGTTGCAGAAAATTAAGAGTTTCTTAGAATCGTGGGCGGGGGAATACTAAGGACTCCTTAGATGGGTTCCGGCTATTCACGAGGGGAACAGGCCGAGGCCGCGCCCGGGATCGGGCACTGAGATGGCCGTCGATTGCAGGGGGAGCGGGCTCGCCGGGTTCCGAAACTTTTGCTTAATTAAGGTGCTGCTATGGAGAAGCAAAAATACGTCAAACTTCCGGTATTGGTTCTGATTTCGATCTTCCTGTCGGCCTGCGCGGTGGTCGCGCAAAAACCGGCGATCCCGGTGGTACAAGGTACAGGCGGCACCATGCCGGGAGAGCGCTATTTCGAGGCCATCAAGTTCTATCGAGACCGAGGCCTTCAGCCTTTCAACTCGCTTACCAGCGTAACTGCTTCCCTGACGGAAAAGGCAGCGGCGGATGGTGCCCAGGCCTTCATCGTCACAAAAAAATATGAGAAGTACGCCACAGGGGCGATCAATGGCTACTATGCCTTTGTGGAGGGATGGGGTATTCGATGGAAAGCGGCAGATAACGAAACTTTGCTGGCGGATCTGCAATACGTGGTGGAGCATCGCGGGGGCAAGCCCTTTGTCCAGACCCAAAAACTTTTTTCGCTGATTCAGAAAAAGAAGATCAAGGCGGCGGTGCCGCTTTTGCGCGAGTTCTTTCTCACGGCGAGAGTTAACGAGACTTCAATACGCCACGCAAAATCTGTCTATATCGACCTGGCGGGGCCGGAAGAGCTTCCGCACTTTGTGAAAATGGTCGAGAGCGGCGGCCGTGGATTTCAGATCGGGCTTCTTGGTCTGGAAAGGTATGGCACGCCTGAGCAAGCGCCGCTTCTTCTAAAGGTTATCAAGGCAAATGCACGCACAGACGTCATTACTGCTGCGAAAGCACTGCGTAGGTTGAAGTTGAAGCGCTACAAAGAAGAATGGAAGACTATCTTGCGGCACCATAGCGACCTTCGTGTCAAAACAGAGGCCGCACATGCCTTGATTGAGCTTGGCGAACGCCGCGAGGTTGAGTCCTACGTGCGCGATGCCCGCGACCCTTCGATACGTAAGACGCTTAGCGATATTCTACTGCAGTCATAAGGCTGTCTTGTGACAAGGGTAGTGATGCGACATCTGGAGCAGGCATGGGTCAGGCATCAGTCTTGACCAGCTGATATTCAAAAGGCCACGCGCTTGTAGGAAAAACCGACAATCGACTGTAGGAAAAGTCCTACAAGTGCGTGGTTTCTCAGTATCAAAGGTTACATGGTGGCAAAAACCTGCGGGTTATCCATGTTTTATTGCCCGCGTATTATTAACTTAAGAAATACTAAATTCGATAGATTCGCTATTGGCGCGAAAGTGCTGATGCGTCATTTGATTTCTTGCAGCCTTATGTGCTAAAAAATTTGAAAACAAAAATAAGCACCTGATGCGGATTCAAGTTGCGAGTGCAGCGGATGGGTTGGTCCCGAAAAATACCTGATTTGGTGTTTTGATGCCAAGGCATTTTCGGGGACGGTTGTTGAGTTTATCCATCACGCGGTCGATCTGTCGCTGCGTGATGGTTCTGAAATCATGCTGCTTGGGGAAATACTGACGAATGAGGCCGTTGGTGTTCTCATTCAGACCTCGCTCCCAGGATGAATACGGGTGGGCAAAGTAGAATTTTGCATTCAAGGCCCGGGCGATCTTCTGGTGCTGGGCAAACTCACGGCCGTTGTCGGCGGTGA
>JALUUZ010000304.1 GCA_027021095.1 Gammaproteobacteria bacterium | reverse complement strand
CGGCACATTTGCAGGCACTCCGTTGACTGCGGTTCTGGACACAAAAGAAATCGGCGGGGCGGATAACTCTCGCATTTACACGAATAGCGTGCGTCCTCTGGTCGAGGGTACTTCCAGCACCAGTGTCACAATGTCAGTTGGTTCGCGGGAACGATTAAACGACAACCCGGTGTTCTCGCCTGCAAAAGCAGAAAACACGATTAACGGCGAGGTAAATGTGCGAGAAAACTCCCGGTATCAACGTTTTCGTCTGAACATATCCGGCGGGTTTGATCACGGTAACGGTGTTCGTGTAGCCATGCGACAACAGGCGGGCCGAAGATGAGCGCGGCTGAACAGGAAGTTTTACAGAGAATACGCACGCCGATCGGTGGCGTGATGCCGGATATGGCGGCCGCAGTGTGGCCAAAAATTGAGCCGCTTCTGGACAGGGTAGTAACTCCAGACAGCGGTTTTTCAACGGCCGCCATTCTGGAAGGCGTGAAATCTGGTACGATGCAATTGTGGGTGATTGGCGATTTTCAGGCGGTTGTTGTGTCGTATATACAGGTCCGTCCGCTGCACAAGGTTTTGTGGATGCAGTTTATCGCCGGGGAAGAGATGCGGGAATGGCTTGAAGACTGGATAGTTTTCATTGAAGGTTTCGCCAGACACCATGACTGTGAAGCTATCGAGTTCAGTGGTCGGAAAGGGTGGCTCAGACGCCTTAAAAGCCACCCGGAATACCGCCCGGTCATGACTATTTTTCGGAGAGAGCTGTAATGGGCAAAGGTGGTGGCGGTAACACTCCGTCTAACAGCACACAGCAAACTGTGCCATGGGCCGGGCAGCAACCATACCTGACAGATATTTTCCGTCAGGCGCAAAACCTGTATCGGCAAGGGCCACAGGAATATTACCCTGATAGCACTGTAGTAGCTTTTGGCAATCAGACCACGGATGCGTTGCAGCGCATTTCCGACCGCGCAGTTTCAGGCGCTCCGCAGGAAACGGCTTTCGGAGACTACCTGTCACGACAACTGGGGCAGTCAAATATCGATCCGACATCGGTAACCCCCTACGCAGCACAGGCAGCCGCGGGGATTCCGGCAGCACAGCAACTGCTGATATCTGCCGGACGCCCGACGGATCTGGGGACGGCTGCCAGCATTGCCGGGGTATCTGCTGATCCTTATCAGACGGGTACGAATTACAGCCCGTCAGGACCGCTACGTGACACTTTCGAACTGAACGGTACAGTGCCATTTGCCGCCCGCCGGCAACTGGCTGATACGTCCCGGGGGGCGTTTCTGGGGAGTAATCCTTACCTGGACGATGTATTCAAAAATGCCGCGTTCAACGTGAAGCAGTCGTTCAGAGACGACATCTTGCCATCATTGAACGCGACCTTTGGCAAAGGCAGCCGTTCAAACAGCGGTATTCAGGCACTGCTGGCAGGCCGGGCGGCCGGTGACATGGCCCAGGAACTGCGCGGGCTTGCCAGCGATATTTACGCCCCTGCGTATGAAGCTGAACGCGGGCGGCAGATCAGCGCCGCCGGGCAGCTAGGCAATCTGGGACTTGGAAGTGGCGGGCTGGATATTCAGGCCAAGGGGCTGGGAGTCAGGGAAAAGCTGGGGCTTGGTAATCTTGACGTGACACAGCGGCTGGGGCTGGGCCAGCAGGACATTGCCCGGCGGCAACTGGCCGGAAACATCTACACCGGCGGATTGTCTCGTGGGGTTCAGGCCGGATCGCAGCTTGGAAATCTCGGCATCGGCGGGCTGGGGCAGTTTAATACCGCCTACGGCACCATAGGACAGAATCAGTTCCGGGCAGGCACGCTGGTGCCAAGTCTGTCAGCACTTCAGTACGGAAATCTGGATCGCTACCTGGGAGTAGGCAATATTTATGACGATCAGGCTCAGAGGGAGTTGAACGATAAAGTTGCCCGGTTCAATTTTGGTCAGCAGGCTCCGTACAGCGCGCTGAATCAGTACGCTTCGTCGATTTATGGACTGCCGGCCGGGTTCGGGACGACCACGACAAATTACGCCGGGCAACAGGGCAGCAGGTTTTCCGGCGGACTGGGCGGTGCCTTGACAGGCGCGGCTTTAGGCTCGAAATTTGGCCTGCCGGGGACTATTCTTGGCGGGCTGGGTGGCGGACTGCTTGGCATATTCGGGTGAGTGAGAATATCTGATGTTTACGATACCTGACTGGATTAAAAATCTGCCGCAAGGCATTAACA
>JALUUZ010000303.1 GCA_027021095.1 Gammaproteobacteria bacterium | reverse complement strand
GCCAGGAGGCCGAGATCGGTGTACACCTGAAGGTGATCGGCGTCGGACTCGACAAACTCAACGACGCAGCGCTGGAGTCACTGGCAAAACAGGGGGGTGGGCACTACACCTACCTGGATTCCAGCAACCAGGACTATCAATCTTTTACATCGAAATTCATTCACGGCCTTCAGCTTGGCGTGCTGAACGCCAGAGTGAAAATTGAGTTCGACCCGCTGGAAGTACGCCGCTACCGCCTGCTTGGTTACGAAAACCGTATTCTCGATCGCCCTGCGGCTGACAGCCAGCAAAACAAGGGCGCCGATCTGCCGCCTGGCAAAACGTTGGTGGCAGTCTACGAAATTCAACTGACAGCGCAAAAAAAGCCGGCATCGCGCAAGAAGAAACGATCGCGAACCTCCGTGCCGTTCGCAAACGTAACCGTGTATTACCATACGATAGACAACCACGAAGAACAGAAACTGGAAAAAAAACTCTACACGGGGATATTGAAAAAAAATCCGTCACAGGCCTCTCCGGCTGCAAGACTGACACTGCTCGTCGCCACCTTCGCTGAAAAACTGCGTGGCTCCTACTGGGTCCGCAACGTCAGCTACGACAAGCTGCTGGGGCTCTATAAAAAACTCCCGGCGAAATGGAAAAAACGTCCGCAGGTCGCTGAGCTGGGAAAGCTGATCAGCAGTGCAAAACAGCTGGATACAAGGAAGGACAAGTTTGAGTCACATCATCCACTGGCCGAAATGCGTTTCGAAAACATCCCTATTTTGCGTTGACGCCGATGCCCCGGGTTTTTATCACGATCATGGCCATCGGGTTTGCAGCACTGGTTGCCGGCCTGATCGGCCTGCACCGGATCATCAGCATTGAACGTATAGAAGCCATCGATTCCATCAAGGCAAAACAACGGAGCCTGGAGCAGCGTGCAAGACGGGAACTCGAGCAGGTACTGATTTCGAAGATACGTGAAGCAAGAGAAGAAATTCAGCAGCGCCTGGTTGACCCGCTGTTACAAAAACCCCATGACTCCCGCCAACTGCTGTTTATCGACCGGGGTAAAATCATTCTACCGGCGACAAAGACGTTTGCAAAGACACAACCTTATCCTTCTGCAACGATCTACCGAAAGCTCCTGGCACAGCAGTTCCAGGCTGTCTCCGCAGCGCCAGATTCTCCATGGAAGCAGCGAATCCTGCTGTATCAGCAATTCGTCAATGCAGTAAAAACCAAGGATAAAAACCAGATCTCCAGTATATTCCGCAAGATACTGCTGCATCGAAGCCGCAACCTGATTTCCGCACAACGCGACATCCCGTATATGCTCGCGTTGCTCGACTATTTTTCCCGGCACAGCAACCCGGAGCCAAAACTGATGTTTTCATTGTTGCGTGACGGCCTGCGAGACAACCATGGACGGATCATGACCGGGCTGCAACGCCAGCTGCTGTTGAAACGCAACAAATTCGACGCCGGCAATTTCAGGTTCCTGGTGGAGAAAACCATCGCGCTGTCACGGCGATTCAACATTCCGTTCGATGATTTCAACTACCATGCTTTTGTGTCACCGAAACCCCTGCCTGCCGTCAAAGATATTTCTCAAAGCGCATTTATCGATTATGGAAAATGGTATGTTGAACCCGAAACCAGCCAGAGACTGATCGGGCTGAAACTCAGCCTGCCGGCATTGGTGACAGAGGTTGAAGCAAAAATGCGCGCCGCAAAGCTGATCGACAAGCATACCCGCATCAAGCTGAACACACGGATGCGAAACCGGATGCCGCTGACCGGCATCCAGCTCAGCGCGGTTTCTGCTGACTGGGGCAGGCAGAAGCACAAAGTGTATCAAAGGTATTACCTGAAGTCTGCACTGATCATTGCCTGCGGACTGTTTGCACTGGCAATGATCACCCTGGCGGCCTTGCACCAGTACCGCAAGCAGAAATACCTGGCATTGAAGTCAGATTTTCTGTCGGCGATTTCTCACGAACTTCGCACACCGCTGACCTCTATCCGCCTGCTGGCTGAGACGCTCGAATACAGGCTCGAAGATATCCCCGAAGCTAAGGACTACCCGACGAGAATCGTGCGCGATATCGATGGACTAAGCCTGCTGGTCGAAAATATTCTGTCTTACAATCGGCTGCAGAAAGACCAATGGGTATTGCATAGATCCACTGCTGATATAGGTGCGATCGCGGACTCGATACACAATGAACTCCACTTGCACACCTCGAAAGA
>JALUUZ010000302.1 GCA_027021095.1 Gammaproteobacteria bacterium | reverse complement strand
GTTCTCCCTGTGTCGTTATCCGGTCAGCGAGGCGAACAGCTGCGGCAGTTTTTCAGGCAGCCGTTGCACATGGTCTACTATCGTATAGTGATTCTCGCCAAAAATACGTTTAACGTAGCTGTCTGCGTTCGGATCCAGTGTCAGGCAGTAGGTCAGTACACCGCGAGTATGAAGTTCTTCAACCGCCTTCTTGGTATCATGCCGCAGGTGTTGCGGGTCGCGTTCATCGATATCGGCCGGCTCACCATCGGTGACCAGCAGTAACAGCTTGCGGCGTTCCGGCCGCTTCAGCAGATGCCGGCCGGCATGACGTATCGCCGCACCCATGCGGGTAGACAGTCCGCCCTGCATACCGGCCAGGCGTGCCTTGGCTTCGTCATCGAAATGCTGGTTGAAATCCTTGAACCGGTAGTACTGCACGTCATGCCGCCCGTCTGACGCAAACCCGTGCAGTGCAAAAGGATCGCCAATACCGTTGATCGCGGTCGCAACCAAGGTGGCGGCCTCTCGGGTTAGCTGCAGAATGGTCTTGTCAGACTCGGGCACTGTCTCGTTGGTCGATTCAGACAGATCCATCAGCACGACGACAGCCAGGTCCCTGGATTTCAGGACGTTGCGCATGGTGATGCGTGTGTTCGGCTGTTCTCCCATGCGGATCGCGATCATCGCATCGATCGCGGCATTGATATCGATTTCATCGCCGTCTTCCATGTTGCGTACGCGCTGTACCCCTTCCGGGGTCAGCAGGTCGATGATCTGCTTGATCCGGTGTGCGACCGGCTTGTATTCCGTCAGTATGTTTTCGATTTCTTCCGGGTCACCTTTCGGCTGGCGGCGTTCGTAGACGGTGACCCAGTCAGGGCGGTGGAGTTGGACCTGGTAGTCCCATTCCTGGTAGTGGTAAGGGTCGGAAACCGGTTCCTTGCCTTCGAGTTCATTGATCGTGCAGCCTTCCTGGTCCAGGTAGAAGGGAGTTTCGAGGCGCCAGATTTCCTGCGCATCGTCTCCAGCCAGTTCACAGTCGAGTTCGTGCACCATTTCCAGCACGCTGACGGTTTTGCGCACCTGGCGCTGGCTGGCCGCGATATATTCTGCTTCACGTTGCCAGTCGAACTCATTGAACTCCCATACGAAACGGTTGTCGTCGCGGTAGGGGATCCGGATGCGTTCGAGGATGCGCAGGCTCGGGACTTCCTTCCTGGCGCTGAACAGGTGAAACAACTCCATCCCCTTGTCCCAGGAGAATTGGTTGTTGTCCTGGTTCTGTTCTATCCCGGCATGGAATTCGTCCGCAAACCGGTTCAGTTCTTCCTGGTCACAGCGGACCGCGGAGTCCAGCAGCATCAGCGCCAGCTTTTCCAGTACCGGCATGGTCGGGTGCTCTGCCTGTTGGCCCTGGTCCGAAGCGTTTTGCCTGTCTGTTTGTATCAGCAGTGAGCGCCACAGCTTTTTCAGCCCGGGGAAAGCACTGACTGCCTTGTACTCGATACGGGCATCCTCGAGCAGCGCGATAAAGAACATCTGTGCCGGACTCAGCTGTTCCGCCGAGATCCGTTCGCGGGTATAACACAGGTGTGCCGCCATGTGTGCCGCGGTCGCGCGATAGAGTTCGAGTCCGGACACTTCGCCGTAGTCGTCGACCGCGTCGGGCAGGTGCATGACGCGGTCTGCAAGGTAGGGTCTGAAATCAGTGTAGTCGGCCCCGGTGGGACGCAGGAAAAAGTCGCGCCCCCACAGGGCCCGGAGGTAGAAGTTCAGTTTGCGCTGGGTTTCGATGAACAGGGTTCCACGCCGTTCTTTTTGCAGCACCGCCAGGCTGTCCTGCGACGCGAGATTGAAATAGGCTGTCAGGTTGTTGAAGTCACGGCGATAGGCTTGTGCACCGAAGTTGGCCCAGCGCCGCAGCCCGCTGAGTGTCAGCTTGGACAGCAGTTGGTCGATATGGCCGAGCATCGGCCGCAGGCCGCGTGCTGCGGTGGCCGACAGCTGGTGCATCAGTGTCAGGTAGCCGCGGACCAGTTCGGCATCGCCGAGCCGCCGTGCTGCAGTCGGCAGACTGTTGAACATCAGCGCGATGACCTCGCCGGAGGTCATGGAAGACAGCTTCATCGCCGCTGTCACACAGTCGACGATCAGGTCTTCTCCGCACTCTTTGACTACGGCCGGGATGGCCTCGAGGTAGGAGATGACCAGGTCGGAGCCACGCCCCAGGTTGCACAAGCCCTTGCCGCCTTCCA
>JALUUZ010000301.1 GCA_027021095.1 Gammaproteobacteria bacterium | reverse complement strand
CCGCAAGCTTTTTTCTGCGCCGCCTCTGAGCGAGGCAATGTTGCAGAAAAAACTTCCGGCCCGCGGGATTCAGGCTCCAAGCGATCCCCGAGTGCTTTACACCGGTAGGGTGCGTCATACGCACCAATATACGGACAATGATTTGGCATGGAAGAATCACGTGTAGAAGAATCGCCACGTGATACCATTCGATTTGCCTTGGTGTTGGTGCGTACTCATTGGTTGCGTTACCAGTCCCACGCAGTATAATGCGGGCTGAGACAGGGTTCAGACGTAAAGGACGGTAAAGAAGTATGATGAGATTCCACAGGTTCGTTCCGGCAGCGGTTTTCCTCATTGTTACCGGCAGTCTGCTGGTTTCCTGTACAGACAGCTCGAATGCCGGCTCGCAGTACCAGCGCAAGGTTTCCGTTACCTATGACTTTGGCAAACCAGGCAAATCCACCGGCGCCAAGCAATCCTGCACTATCACCGGGGTAAGACCACCAAAACCGGTCAGGGTGGACTGGCAGAATGCGCGCACCAAGACCGACTATTTTGCGCTTGCCATTTCCTGGTCGCCACAACATTGCGCCAATCCCAGGAACTACAGCCGCCACCGGTTTCAGTGTGCTGACAACCGTTTCCATTTCGTCGTCCATGGCCTGTGGCCGCAATCCGGGATCGCCAGTGACAAGTTCGGTCACCCGCGCCATTGCAAAACCGGTCCGATGCTGCCGATGACGTTGATCAAAAAACACCTGTGCACGGTTCCCGGGGCACAGCTGATGCAGAGCCAATGGATCAAGCACGGCTCCTGCGCGTTCAAGACACCGGAAAACTACTTCTCCCGTATCGAGACACTGTGGAAACGCCTGAAAAAGCCGCACCTGATGCGCGTCAAGCACGAACGTATGTCGGTAGGCCAGTTGAAAGAAATGTTTGTCGCGGCAAATAAAGGCATGCTGAACAAGGAGCATATTCGCGTGTGGCTCAACCGCAGAGGCTATTTACGTGAAGTGGTTATTTGTTATGACCTCAATTATCGGTATACTGCTTGTGCTCTGCGGGGCGCGCCGGATTCGCAGCAGGTTAAAATCAGGTTTCACTAGCCCGTGGCGTTCAACGGCCGGTTACTGCCGCCTTCGCCAACAGCATCCCGCTGACGAATTACCTGTCGGAACGGTTCGACACACAGACGGAAAAGCCGGAAAAAACATAAAAAAACGGCATTTCCGTCCCCTGATGTCATTATACTTGCAAGCCAAACCAGAAGATGACCGACCAGCTTGTAGCGGATACTGAGCCAGCCGGAACCACCCTGCACAATACAGTGTTATTCGGCACGAGAATCACCGAGGCCCATGCAGTTTAAAAATTGGCAAAAACTCATTTTGCTGCCGGCGGCACTGGCACGCCGGCTGCCGCGCAAAGTTTACTATTGGTCGACCGCGGCACTGCTGCTCCTCGCCATTACCGCGCTGCTCGTGACCCCGGTGATCATTCGCGAACGCATCGAAGCAACGCTGGAAAAACTCGGTGCCGAGCAGGTTGAAATCGACGACGTGGACTTCAACCCGTTCAATGGCAAGGCCGTAGTCCACGGACTCGTGATCAAGCGCGCCGGGCAGCCTGAACTCGTGCTGCATAGACTGCGGGTGACACTGGCCTGGACCGCACTGCTGAAAAAACAGATCCGGATCGAGCGCTTCGTGATCTCCGGAATCGAGGCCAATCTACGCTACGCCAACGGCCAATGGGTATTCGCCGGCTTTTCGGAGCTGGACAGGCACCCGCAAAAGAAAACCAGGAAACCCTATGCGCTGATACTGCACTACGCAGCGATACGAAACCTGCGCATCAACGTGTTCTACCAAAAACAGAAGAAATCTTTCCTGATCAAACAGATCGCCGTTGCCGGGATCAATTCGACCCTGGTACACCAAAAAAAGGGCGCGTTTCACCTGCAAGGCAGGGTGGGCGGCGGCCGCTTCACGCTGTCTGCCCTGCTCGACCTGTTCAGTGAACAGCCGGGCATTCAACTGACAGCCAGGCTGAACGACGTTCCCTTCTCCGTACCGCGTGCACTGGCCCCGGCCAGGCTGACGAAACTGCGGGCAAAAACCGACTACAACGGAACCTTGAAGCTGCAACTGTTGAAGTCAGGCACCGTCGCCATTACCCACCAGGGCCGGTTCAAGCTGAAAAACGCGCTGCTGAAAGGCAAGAAATTCTTGTTTTCATCGCCGCAGATCACGCTCAGGGAAAGCTCGAACACGAAGTTTCAGTACCTGGAAAACCGTGTCGCGCTGCAACAGAAATTCACACTGGCAGCGGAGCAGTTCACACTGACCGACCGCCAGAGCAAACACCAGATACATACCCACGGCTTTGTGTTCGACGGCGGCCTGGACGCAGACACGACCCGCGCCGGGAAGTCACGAAAACCGCAGCTGAAACTGACCGGCAAGGGGAAGGCAAAGACGGTGTCGGTCAACGACAAATCTTCACGTTTCAGGTTGTTCCATGCCAGCGATGTCAAACTGGAAGGGGTGCGGCTGGACCGGCATAGGACGCTCAACGTAAAACGAATCACTACCGGCAACATGACTTTCGCCAATACTGTGGCGCGCACGCGCTCTGTCATCAATGAATTCAACCAACGTGTCGTCAAGGCCAAAATGCTGGAAATCAATGCCTTCTCGGTCACTGCGCAAAAACATGTGGCGATGCAAAGCCTGTCTCTGCACCAGCCGACGATCAACCTCTACCGTGATGCGAACAAATGGCCGCTGTTGACGATCGCAAAAAAGACGATCCGCGAACTGAAACTCAATATTCCCAAGATCTCTGTCGGCAGGCTGGCGCTGAAACGCAAGGCGGTACTGAACATCTACGACAACAGCTTCAAGCCGCCCTTTCATACCGCCATCAGACTGAGCCGTGCAGAAATCCGCAAGCTGGACACGCAGGCCGGTGAGAAGCCCGCAGACTATAATTTTGCCGGCAGGATCGGGGGCTACACCCGTTTCAAGGCAAACGGCAACATCGTCTTGTTTGCAAAAAAACTCAGCCTGCAGTTGCGCGCGTCTGCGACAGAAGTGGAGCTGCCGAAATACACGGCCTACAGCAGCAAATACTCCGGCTACGACTTGACCTCGGGACAAATGGATGTCAACGTCGACCTGCGTATTCGTCATGGTGTTTTGAGCGGCCGGAACAAAATACGGCTGCGCCGGTTCCGGGTCAAAAAAATAAAGAAGAAGCATTCTGTTTTCTCCATCAGCCTGCCGGTCGATACACTGGTCAAATTGATGAGTGATTCCAAGAACGAAATCAAGTTTACGATTCCGAACAAAGGTGACTTGTACGACCCGGATTTCAAGCTTGGCCTGAGCTATACCAAGGCGTTTGAACTCGGACTCAAGCGCAGCCTGACGCTCGCGTTTCAGTACACCCAACCTGTCGGACAGGCCTATACCGTTTTTAAAGCAACGAACAGGCTGTTTATTTCTCTGCGTATCCGCGCAGTCAGGTTTTCACCAGGATCGGCTCGCCTCGGGTGGTCCGCCCGTCGGCGTATCAAAAAAGCCGCGAAGCTGCTGCACAAAAAGAAAAAGCTATCCTTGCGCCTGTGCGGACGCTATACCCGTTCTGACCTGGATTTTTTGTCCCGGAACCATCCCGGGCTTGCTGAAAAGAAACTGCGGGCCAAGGCTGTACAGCTAGGCATGCAACGCGCCGAAGCGGTCAAGAACCACCTGGTCAAGCGCCACGGAATCGACTCGAGCCGGCTGGTCCTGTGCAAAGCCAGGCTCGACAAGCGCAAGCGTGCAAAACCCAGGGTGTCGATGAAGCCATAAGAGTAGACTACAATTCCTATGCGGTTCAGTTTACCAAGACAGAACACATTGCTACTTACTAATATTCTGATCTTGTGGTCCGAGCATCCCCATCACAACGTATGTGCGTAAATTGGCAGCAGTGTTATCAAAGTCCGGCTGCACACAACTACGATAACAAGCATCGAGCCGCGGCTGACACCGCGAACCGGTTGTACATCAACCAAGACAGGATAAAGAATAAGTTTACCTGTGTACCTGCATGGGTTAATCTAGCCCGACAAACAAAAAACGGAGGTAGTATCACAATGAGTATGCAACCACGTGATTTCCTGTTTCTGGACAAAATGATCACACCGACAATCATTACAGTAGTCTACTGGATATCGTCGGTCGCGGTCATTCTGATAGGTTTTTTCAGTATGTTCCAGGGCGGCCTCGCCGTGCTGAGCGGCCTGCTGACTGTCATTATCGGCCCTGTAGTCGTTCGAATGTACTGCGAGATTGTGATTATCTTTTTTAAGATCAATGACAATATCAAAGCGCTTAGCGAGAAAAACGAGCAATAATTTTTTGGCAGGTAGGGTACGTTGTACGCACCAAGGCAAATCAAATGGTATCACGTGGCGATTCTTCTACACATGATTCTTCCACGCCGTGCCATTGTCCATACATTGGTGCGCACGGCGCACCCTACTTTGGGGCATGATATTTGTTTGCTGTAAATCCTTTGGTGCACTGCGTGCACCGTCCCGACGAGGTAGGGAGCGTTGTACGCACCAACACCACGACAAATCGAATCGTATCACGTGGCGATTCTTCTACACATGATTCTTCTACGCCGTGCCATTGTCCATACATTGGTGCGCACAGCGCACCCTACTTTGGGGCGTGATATTTATTTGCTGTAAATTCTTTGGTACACTGCGTGCACCGTCCCGACGAGGTAGGGTGCGTTATACGCACCAACACCACGACAAACCGAATCGTATCACGTGGCGATCCTTCCACACATGACATTTCCTTGCCGCAAATCCCTTGGTGTGGTGTGCACACGACGAGGGGCATTGTCCGCACCAACAGCACTGACAAACAGCTGAATTTATAGTATTCTTGTCGGCCTGTTGACTGCAAGGCTATCAACCTGGAATAAACAATGCGACACTTGAAAGACCTTTCGATCGGCGCCGTCATCGGGGCGGCGAATATCATTCCCGGTGTTTCCGGGGGTACCATGGCCCTGATCATGGGCGTGTATGAACGCCTGCTGACGATTCTCAGCAGTATCTCGTACCGGTCGGTCAAGTCCTTTCTGGCGATCTTACGCTTCAGCCGCGAAGGAAGACAACAGTTTGTCGCTGAATTCCAACGCCTCGAAGGATTTTTTCTGATCAAGCTGACCATCGGCGCACTCGGCGCCATCCTGTCCCTGGCCAGCCTGATGACCTACCTGCTGCACCAGCATCACGACGCGACCTATGGCTTTTTTTTCGGCCTGGTATTACTGTCGGCTGTCTACCCGTACAAGCTGATACGCCGCCGAAGCCCGTTATTGATCGTCATCGTGCTGCTTGGTGCAGGTTCGGTGTTCGCTGTTTCGACCAGTGTTTCCGACGAAGCGCTGATTGAAAAGGCCAAGCAGAAACAGCAGCTGAAACAGGCCAAGGCCGCCGGTACTGTCGTCCCGGAACAACGCAGGGTCAGTACCAGGCTTTTTGTCAATATCTTTATTCTCGGCTTTGTCGCGATCACCGCCATGGTGTTACCTGGTATCAGCGGTTCGTTTTTGCTGCTGCTGCTTGGTGGTTATTTCGATATTCTGCAGGCGATCGCCACTCGGGATCTGCTGATCCTGTCGATCTTCGGCATCGGCTGCCTGGCCGGGCTGCTGGTATCCAGCCGCTTGATTCATTTTCTGCTCAGCCGTTGGCATGATGCCACGATGGCCTACCTGCTTGGGCTGGTACTCGGCTCCTTGTGGATGATCTGGCCTTTCAAAAATTCAGTGAAGGTGGGTGAGCAGCTCGTCTATTTGAACAATATCCTGCCGAATGGTTTTGGTACGAACGAAATGCTTACGCTGGCAACGACCTTGACAGGCATGGCAACGATCCTGGCCTTTCTTTGGATCGAAAGCAGAAATTCCGGTAACAAGCAAGCAACGGCGGTGGATTGAAAATGACGCTTGCCAGCGTGGTGCGCACGGCGCACCCTACTTTGGGGCGTGATATTTCTTTGCTGTCAATCCTTTGGTGTGCTGCGCACACCGTCACGACAAAGCAGGGTGCGTTGTACGCACCAACACCAAGGCAAATCAAATGGTATCACGTGGCGATTCTTCTACACATGATTCTTCCACGCCGTACCATTGTCCATACATTGGTGCGCACGGCGCACCCTACTTTGGGGTGTGATATTTCTTTGCTGTCAATCCTTTGGTGTGCTGCGCACACCGTCACGACGGGGCGACATCAACACCATTAATCCGAAACCGTCTCCAGCGGTTTCGGATGCTCGATACCATAACCCTGTGCCAGGTCGATGCCCATATCGACCAGCTTGTCACGGATTGCATCCGACTCGACGAACTCGGCGATGATCTTCAGCCCTGCCACATGCCCGATCTTGGTGATCGACTCGACGATCACGACATCCATCGGGTTTTCAACCACTCCCAGAATGAACGAACCATCGATTTTCAGGTAATCGACGTTCAGCGTTTTCAGGTAGGAAAAAGAGCTCAGCCCGGCACCGAAATCATCCAGTGCAAACTCACACCCCTGACTGCGGATATCACGGATCAAAGTCAATGCGCTGTTGACGTTCGAAATCGCCGCTGTCTCGGTGATTTCAAAACAAATCAGCTCGGGAGGCACACCGCTGCTGTGGATCTGGTCGCGCAGGAAACTCGCGATCGAATCATCACTCAAGGAATTACCGGAAAGATTGATAAAATACTTGGCAACCCGGTTCCGGCGCATCTCGTCGCGGATGAACGCCACCGCCTTCTCGATCACCAGCCTGTCCACCGTCTGCATCATGTTATAACGCTCGACTGCCGGGATAAACTCTCCGGGCATCACCAGCTTGCCCTCTTCATCGTGCATGCGCAGCAACAACTCGTAGGCCGGCATATCCTGAGCGTTTTTCAATGACACGATACGCTGGCGATGCAACAGGAAACGGTCCTGCTCGATTGCCTGTTGTACCCTCGCGACCCATTTCATCTCGCCATGTTTCTGGATCAGTGAGATATCGTCCTTGTTATACACGTGCAGACGATTACGGCCAAGATCCTTGGCCACGAAACAGGCCATATCGGCCTCGCTGAGCACATCGAGGTAACTGTGCTGGGCGTCGGTGATCATCACCAGGCCGATACTGGCACTGATGCTGAAGGTATTATTATGCCACTGAAATTTGAACGACTTGATCAATGACAATATTTTTTCGGCGATCCGTTTTGCACGTCCCAGCGGGCATGACTCCAGCAGAATACCGAACTCGTCACCGCCAAGCCGGGCCACCGTATCGGTCTCCCGCACCGGCTTCAGCAACTGTTCGGTCAATTGAATCAGGAACTCGTCTCCTGCGGCGTGGCCACAGGTATCGTTGATGATCTTGAACTGGTCCAAGTCCACATACAACAGCGCGTGGGCAATATTTCTGTCCTTGACCGACTCGAGTGCAAACTGCAGCCTGTGCTCGAATTCCGTACGATTGTTCAGGCCGGTCAGTGAATCATGGTTGGCCATGTACTCGATCGTGTCTTCCGCCTGCCGGCGGGCCAGGCGGATTTTCTTCTCGCGCAACTCACGTTCGATCGCAGGAACCAGGCGCGTCAGGTTGTTTTTCATCACATAATCCTGCGCACCGGAACGCATCACATTGACAGCAAAGTCTTCACCGATGCTGCCGGAGACGATGATCACCGGAATATCTTCACCATGTTCCAGTACGGTATCGAGTGCAGCCTGTGAGCTGAAATTTGGCAGGCGGTGGTCGGTGATGACGATGTCCCAGTGCTGCTCATCGAGTGCCTGTTTCATCGTTTCATAGCGATCGACGAGCTGATACTGGGGGTTGTAACCACCACGACGCAACTCATGCAGCAGCAGAATGGCATCGTCTTCAGAGTCTTCAACGATCAAAACACGGAGCGGGATCGCTTTCGCGCTGGCGGCATTGGTTGCTTTATTCATTTGTTGTTCCATTTGGACTATTCACTTTAAGCTGAAAGTTGTGTTATTGCATACCAAGCGAAAAATACCAAGTGAAAAACCCAATTGTATAGCCCCGGCCGCAAAGCAATCAATCACAATTGACTTGCTCCCACCGATCGACCTACAGTATCAGTTGGCTCGTTTATCCCGATAATGTAATGCTCCAATTTGTTAATAATACTTAAACACACTTGAACGAATCGTTAGACCGGCCAAGATGAACAAATAATAATCAAAACGTTATTCGCAGTAATTTATTAAAGTAATAGTGCAGTTTTGCACCAACTGCAAGAACTATAGAATCAATATATCTTCAATAACGAAATTATGTATTTCGGCGCCCTGCCGACTCATCTCCATTTTTCTTCAAGTCATTGTATATGTTATATTTTTAATGAGCGTCCAAGTTTTTTACCTTGGCAGGTATCACTGGGTGGTTCAATTCCAGCCAATAGCGCTTGATCAGGCTGATCGCCTCCTTGAATTGGTTAAAATCGATAGGCTTGCGGATATAACTGTTACCGCTGGAGCGATAACACGACACCACGTCACTGTGTTCGACCGATGAAGTCAGCACGACCACCGGAATAAAACAGGTTTCCTCATGACTTCTGATCTGCCGTAACACTTCGAGACCACTCAACTTCGGCAGCTTCAGATCCAGCAGGACCAGGGCCGGCTTTGGACAACTGTCACGATCCGCATACCGGCCGCGTGCGAACAGATAGTCCAGCGCCTCGACACCGTCCTTTACCACGCGCACCGCATCAGGCAAACCAACCCGCTCGAACGCTTTCAGTGTCAGCATCTGATCGTCCGCATTGTCTTCCACCAATAGAATGGTCGTGTCTTTCATTACTCCGATCCAACCAAGGTTCTGCTCATGACTATGACGAACAGCCCGCCTGCAAAACAGAAATCTCCGACACACCGGGCAACCCTAAGAGAATAACCAACAAGTATAGTAGGGATCAGCACAAACTGCAGTAAAATTCAGGCTTATGCAAGATAAGCACACAATAAACCGATGAGTTACACAAAGGTTTCCTCATTTTTTATAGCAGTTTTTATTCATCGCCGCATCAACTTCAGTGCCCGAAGACTTCAGCCGCTAACCAGTCAAGCTTTTTTGCTTTAGTTAAACTATTCTTGTTAACAGTTCGTAAAAAAATATAACACCCGAGTCCCGCTGATGACAGAAATGCGCCTAGATCACCTCTCCGTACACAAACTGCTCGACAATATGGTCAAACAGGCAGGAACGATCATCCTTGGCAAGGAATCACAGATAAAACTTGCACTCTCCTGCCTGCTCGCCGGTGGGCACCTGTTGATCGAAGACCTGCCCGGGGTAGGGAAAACCACGCTGGCGCGCACGCTGGCGCAGCTGCTCGGGCTTGAGTTCAAGCGCGTGCAGTTCACCAGTGACCTGCTGCCTGCAGACATCATCGGCGCCTCGGTGTACAACAAAAACTCTGGGGAATTTCGTTTTCAGCCGGGCCCGGTGTTTACCCAGATGCTGCTCGCAGACGAGATCAACCGCGCAACACCCAAGGCACAAAGCGCACTGCTCGAAGCAATGGAAGAAAACCAGGTCAGTGCCGACGGGGAGACCCGCAATCTGCCACAGCCCTTTTATGTGATCGCGACGCAGAACCCGACCCACCATGTCGGCGTCTTTCAACTGCCCGAGTCGCAGCTCGACCGCTTTATGCTCTGTGTCAGCCTCGGCTACCCATCGCACGAGGCAGAGCGCGGCATCCTGCAGGGTGAAGACCGGCGCGCACTGATCAGCAGGCTTTCGAGCACACTGACTGCCGAGCAGATTCTATCCATTCGCAACATGGTGCAGCGCGTAAAGTTCTCGGAACCACTGCTCGACTACCTGCAGAACATCATTACCCGCACCAGGGAACAGAACAACGCCGGGCTGTCGCCGCGCGGCGCGCTGGCACTGCTGCACGCGGCCAAGGCCTGGGCGTTTCTCGACAACCGTGACTACACGTTGCCGGAAGACATTCAGGCGGTGTTTCCGTCAGTCATTTTTCACCGCCTTGGCACCCAGTCTGAACAGCAGGACAGTGTTACCGAGTTGGCAGATAAAATCCTGCAAAGTGTTCCTGTGCCCTGAACCGGATCTCTAC
>JALUUZ010000300.1 GCA_027021095.1 Gammaproteobacteria bacterium | reverse complement strand
TTGCTTACCTCCGTTGGTCGAGTACTCCATTAGGACTCAGCAACAGGACGTATTAAGCACTGCAGGCTAGCAACCGGAGCGACCTCCACAAGATGACAAACAACCCGTCGACACACAGCAAAACGGCTGACGCACCCAGCCTGTATGACCTCGCCTTTTACCTGGTCAGCCAGAGCGACACAGGTATCATTTTGATCGATCGCCAGCGCCAGATCATCGTCTGGAACGACTGGATCGCCAGGCACGCACGGGTCAGCCGAAGCAATGCCATCGGCATGGAACTGTTTACCGTATTCCGCCATATGCACCATCCACGCTTTGCGCAGGCATTGGAAACAGCAGCCGCCGAACAACGAAGCGTGGTGCTGGACGCTGAGCTGCCGACCACTTTCCTGCCGTTGACCCGCCGTACTACACAGGCCGAAAACACGGCCGAGCAGGAGGAACCCCTGTATCACCAGGTCAGCATCAAGCCGGTTTCGGGGCTTGGCTCAGACACTTACCTGTTCATTCAGGTCATGGATTCGAGCACAGTCGTGGCCCAGCAGTCACGCCTGGACAAACAGAAAGAGGAAATCGCCTGCCTGGTCAACGCCACCAGTCAGCATGAATATCAGCGCAACACGCTGTTCGAAAAATCCCACGACGCGATCCTTGTCATCGACCCGAATGGCCGGATCAAGGAACAAAATCCGGCGGCCGAAAAAACCTTTGGCTACAGCAGCCATGAATTTTCGCGGCTGTCACTCGCCGACCTGATCAGCCTGCATTGGCCCGGGGAGGACGATGGACCGTCTGTCTGTATGCTGCCGCAGGAAGAACGAAAAGTCAGGCAGGCCAACCAAAACCTGATCCAGCAGCTGACACACGGCGATAGCAACTTCAGCGGCATGGATAAAAACAACACTGTCTTTCCGGTTGAGATTCGGCATGATATCACCGCAGACAAAAGCCAAAACCAATACATGTTGCTGATCAAGAGCAATGCCCGCTTACACACTACCGTCCAGAATGCAGCGGTCGAAAGCCAGCGGGCGCAAGCGGCCTTCCGCGCGATCAGTGATGCGGTCATCACTGTCGGTGCCGACAACCGTATTGCATTTCTCAACCCGGCCGCGGAACAGCTCTGCGCATGCAGCAAAAATGCTGCATTGGGCAAGCCCTTCCACTCCGTATTTAAACTGCATGACGAGCAGACCGGGAATCCGATTCTGATCGCTGACAGCTGGGCCAGCAACAACGCTGACAGCCTGCCCAAAAAGCGAATCGAGGCAACGCTGTCACGTGCCGATCACGTCAAGGTACCGGTCGAACTGTCGATCGTCGCCGCGAACAGTGATACTGGTTGCAACAACGGCCTGGCGATCATCCTGCACAATATCACGCAACGTCACGACTTCGACAGAAAACTGGCCTGGCACTCGACCCATGATCAACTGACCGGATTGATCAACCGCAATGAATTTGAAAAAAGACTGGAAGCACAGATCAAGTATTCGAAAAACGGGCAACACCGCCATGCGCTGCTGTATCTCGATCTCGATCAATTCAAGATCATCAATGACACGATAGGCCACGCCGCCGGCGATGAGCTGCTGGTACAGATCACCGACCTGGTCAAACAGAAAGTCAAGCCAAGTGATCTGCTGGCACGTCTCGGCGGTGACGAGTTCGGGATTCTGTTGATCGATTGTGCAATCGCGGCAGCCCATAAAATAGCCCAGGAGATCAGGCAAAGCATTCAGGACTTTCGTTTTCAGTGGAAAGACAAAACCTATTCGGTCAGTACCAGCATCGGCCTGGCCCCAATCAGCCATCACTGCGAAAACTACGTTACCCTGCTGACTTGCGCCGATACTGCCTGTTTCACTGCCAAGGACTGCGGCCGTAACCGCGTTCACATCTATGAGTTCGACAACCAGGACCTGATCAAGAGACGCAACGAGATGCAATGGATCAGCAGGCTGCAAAACGCCATGGACAAAAACAATATGCTGCTGTTCTGCCAGGAGATCCGTCCTGCCCAGTCCGACCCGCAGCTCAGACCACGGTTGGAAATACTGCTGCGTATCGTCGATGAAGACATGCTGGTCTCACCGGCGGCATTTATTCCCGCAGCAGAACGCTACAACCTGATGCCGAAAGTCGACCGCTGGGTGCTGCGTAACACTTTTGAGTTTCTTAAGTCCAGGGATCTGTCGCGTTGGGAGGCAGTGAATATCAACCTGTCAGGACAGAGCATCA
>JALUUZ010000299.1 GCA_027021095.1 Gammaproteobacteria bacterium | reverse complement strand
ACCGGGGTCAGCTGGGCCGCAACCGCGGCAGCCGAACCTCCTGAGGAGCCGCCGGGGACATAATCGGTATTCCATGGATTTCTGACTGGCCCGTAATAGCTGGTCTCGCTCGATGACCCCATCGCGAACTCGTCCATATTGGTTTTTCCCAGCATGACCGCCCCGGCGTGGTTCAGCAAGGACGTCACATGCGCATCGTAGGGAGCAATAAAATTATCCAGCATTTTCGAGCCACAGCTGGTCTTGATTCCATCCGTACAAAAGATATCCTTATGTGCATAAGGGATGCCGGTCATCGGCCCGGCTTGACCTGCACGAATCAACGCGTCGGCCCGCGCCGCCTGTGCCAGGGCTGCTTCTTCGCTGACAGTAATAAAACTGTTGAGCTCCTCGTCCAGTGCTGCAATTCTCTTGAGATAATGTGTCGTCAACTCCACGCTGGAAAAATCACCCTGCCGCAACCCCTGACCCAGTTCTGTTATCGATTTATTGTGCATCACTTGCCTGTCCTGCCTGAAATTCGCAGAAATACATAAGTATTTGAAAAAATTGATTTATTAAGCATCACTCAATAACCTGGGGCACCAGGTAGAGCCCGGCTTCGACCTTCGGGGCGATACGTTGAAAGCGCTCGTGCTGATCTGTTTCCAGCACCTTGTCCTCGCGCAAACGTTGCGGCAGGTCCTGCGGATGCGCCATCGGCTGCACCTGCTCGGTCTGCACTTTGTTCATCTGCTCGACAAAACCGATGATATTGTTCAAATGACGCTGATATTCGCTGATATCCTCATTGCTGATTGCCAATCTGGCGAGATTGGCTATATTTCTAACACCTTTTTCATCAAGAGACATGGATAGCTCCTATACTCAGCTAGAAGACGCGCTAAACTATCATAATTGCGGGACAGCGTACACTGTACTTGGTGACGGCCGGGAAAGAGGATCCTCTTGGATGATTAATTTGCGTATTAACATATCTAGTCTATTTTAACGGAATAGATCCGGGGAAACGAAACCGGCGTCCAACGTAATTATAATCGCTTTTACAGGCCAGTCCAAAGCATGGGAATTCAGTTTAACAACTTGCTCTAAATGAAATGCATTGTTAAAGTTATTGATTTAATATAATCAGAAAGGACCTAACCAGGAAAATGTTCAAACGCGTACGTGGTATCTTTTCCAACGACCTGTCAATCGACCTTGGCACGGCCAATACCCTTATCTATGCCCGTGGCGAAGGAATCGTTTTGAATGAGCCTTCGGTCGTGGCCATACGCCAGGACCGCGGACCTGGTGGTCCCAAGTCGATCGCTGCGGTCGGAAACGAAGCAAAAATGATGCTCGGACGCACCCCCGGCAATATCACCACTATCCGCCCGCTGATGGATGGTGTGATTGCTGATTTTACCGTCACCGAAAAGATGCTGCAGCATTTCATTCACCGCGCCCACGAAACGCGCTTTTTCAAGCCCAGTCCCAGGGTACTGATCTGTGTTCCCTGTGGTTCGACCCAGGTTGAACGCCGCGCGATCAAGGAATCGGCCGAAGGCGCCGGTGCAAGAGAAGTTTTCCTGATCGAGGAACCGATGGCTGCTGCGATCGGCGCAAATATGCCTGTCGATGAAGCACGTGGATCGATGGTGCTCGATATCGGCGGCGGCACCTCCGAAGTTGCTGTTTTATCGCTCAATGGTATTGTCTACTCCTCGTCGGTCCGTATCGGTGGCGTCAAATTCGACGATGCGATCATCAATTATGTGCGCCGCAACTATGGCACACTGATCGGCGATGCGACGGCTGAAAAAGTCAAACATGAAATCGGTTCTGCGTTCCCCGGCAGCGAGGTGCGCGAAATGGAAGTCAAAGGCCGTAACCTGGCCGAAGGTGTTCCCCGCAGTTTCAGTCTAAACAGTAACGAGATTCTCGAAGCCCTGCAGGAACCTCTGTCGGGTATTACCGGTGCGGTCAAGACCGCGCTGGAACAGACACCACCGGAACTGGGTGCCGATGTCGCGGAACGAGGCATCGTGTTGACCGGAGGAGGTGCGCTGCTTAGAGACCTGGACCGGCTGCTGATGGAAGAAACCGGCCTGCCAGTCGTCATTGCCGAGGATCCTCTTACCTGTGTTGCACGTGGTGGCGGGCGGGCGCTGGAAATGATCGATGAACATGGCGGTGATATTTTCATTGGCGAAAGCTGAGCCGGGCATCAACCCTGTATCCTGTCCGTACCCGTCCTGTGCGGCTTGTCTAATGGTCACCCAGTACCCGGGCAGTCACCTCAAACCGGTCCCGGCTGACGATGCACCATCCTTTGAGGAATCCGCGAAAATACTTTACTATATTCAAAAGAGTACGCGCAGACTGTTGATTCCCGGCCGGCAGGAGAACCCTTATTAACACATTTGGTCAAAAATATTCGCTGACGACACGGCTGATACTCTTGGCAGTCATTTCGATCATGCTGATGTGGTTGGACAAACACCGCTACACCCAGGGTGTGCTGGATGATTTGTTTTCTGCCGTCGTGCTGCCTGCGCTGGAAATGCTCGACTATCCCTTCGATGTCGGGCGCAAGATCTCGAAAAAATTCTCCGCGCCCGACAAAAGCAAAATGGATAAACTGATCGAGGAAAACAAGCGCCTGAAAAAGAAGGTGCTCGAGCTTGAGCTTGCCGGGATCGAAAACAAAAACTACAAGCGTCTGCTCAAGGCACATAAAAAAGTGCGTGAGGACGTCAGGCTGGCGGAAATCTACCAGATCGCCAGGGACCCGGATACCCAGTTGATCAAAATCAATCTCGGACGCAAAAACTGCGTGATCCCGGGACAGCCGTTGATCGATGCCGATGGCGTGATCGGCCAGGTCATCATGGCCCGCACCTATACCTCGACGGTCAGGCTGATCACCGACCTGAGCCATAAAATGCATGTACAGATACGCGCAACCGGATACCAGACACTCGCGGTCGGTGACGGCAAATCCAGGCTGATCAAACTTCCCTATGTCTCACTCAGCGCCCAGGTCAAACTCAACGACGAGGTCATCACCTCCGGGCTGGACGGGGTCTATCCATACGGCTACATGGTCGGCAAGGTCAAGAAAATCAACAAATTGAAAGAGAAAGGGGTTCAGGAGATCACCGTCGAGCCGACTGCGAGAATCGATCATGTCCGGGAGGCGCTGCTGGTCTGGACCGAAAAAATGAAAGCCAAGGCGAAAAAACAGACCCAGATTTTCGGATTCAAAGAATGCGCCTATGTGGCAGAGGCAAACGATGCGGGCTAAAGAGAAAAGAAGCGGGTACCTGATCATCACGCTGACGATCATCCTTGCGCTGTTGCTGAATAACGTGTTCCTGCCGGAATGGGCCGAACGCTATCGTCCGGGCTGGACCATGCTGGTGCTGATCTACTGGGCACTGGCCCTCCCGCACCGGATCGGTATGGGGGTTGCGTGGTTTACCGGGATGTTGATGGATGTCATGAAGGACAACTTTCTGCTCGGACAGCATGCCTTGAGCATGGTCATCATCATCTATATCGTACTCAGCCTGTACCGGCGTATCCGCATCAGCCCGATGCTGCAGCAGGTTTTCACCATCCTGCTGTTGATGCTGCTGTACCAGCTGTTGCTCTGGTGGTTCCAGAGCCTGACTGGAAAGACGGAACGCACCCTTAACTACGCGCTGATGTCCGTCAGCAGTGCGCTGATCTGGCCGCTGCTTTATTTTTTCCTGCGCAGTATCCGCCGCCGTTTCCGTATCGCCTGAACACCGATGAGAAACTTCTCCAACCTCAAAGACCAGGACCTCGAAGCACGCATTTTCCTGCACCGTGTCATCTGGGTGCTGGTGTTCGTCGGCTTGCTGGCAACGCTGCTGATCATGCGCCTGTACCGGCTGCAGGTCGTCGAATACGACAAGTACACGACCAAGTCGAAAAGCAACTACCTGAAAATCGAACCGGATCCTCCGGTCCGCGGGTTGATCTACGACCGCAATAAAAACCTGCTTGCCGGCAACGAGCCGACATTCAACCTGGAGATCACCCCCGAAAAAGTCAATTGTCCGGCAAAAACCAAACGCAAGACCTGTGTGCGCGGCCTGCTGAAACGCCTCGCCGGGCTGATCAACATCGAGGAAAACGATCTCGACAAATTCTGGAAGAAATACAAGGAAAACAGAATCTACGCCAAGACCTTCCAGAGCATCCCTATCCGCCACAGCCTGAAACCCGACGAGGTCGCGGTCATCGCGGCAGAAAGCCATGGACTGCCCGGAGTAGACATAGTCGCCAAGCTCAAACGCCGCTACCCTTACGCCAACTCACTGGCACATGTCGTCGGTTATGTACGCCACCGTGACAAGAAGATCGAGGAACGCTGGAACGAGAAACAGAAGGCCAACTACGCCGGTACGACGCATGTCGGCATACGCGGTATCGAGAAGAGCTATGAACATCTGTTGCATGGAACGGTGGGCAAGCAGCAGATCGAGCGTAACGCCTTCGGCCGTGTCATTCACCGTAAATCGATCAAGCCTTCAATACCAGGTAAAAACATCTACCTGACCATCGACAAGGACCTGCAGGAGATTGCCGAGACCGGTCTGAAAAACAAGGCCGGGGCGGTGGTCGCCATCGATCCGAACAACGGCGAGGTGCTTGCACTGGTCAGCAAACCCGGCTATGACCCGAACCTGTTTGTCGACGGAATCTCCAAAAAAAACTACCGCGCACTGCAACGGGATAAACTGAAACCGCTCAATATTCGGGCGCTAATGGGTACTTACAACCCCGGTTCGACGATCAAGCCGTTTTACGGACTGGCGGGTATCCACTATGGCGTCGTCAAGCCAAATACCACGATCTCCTGTATCGGCTATTTTACACTGCCTGGCGTCAAGCATCGCTGGCGTGACTGGAAAAAAGGCGGCCATGGCAGAGTCAACCTGAATATCTCGATCATGCGCTCCTGCGATGTCTACTATTACTCGCTGGCGGTCAAGCTTGGCATAGACCGGATCACCGAATTCCTGTCGATGTTTGGCTGGGGCGAAAAAACCGGCATCGACATGCCGCAGGAACGGGTCGGGGTTCTGCCCTCGCGCGAGTGGAAAAAACGGCGCTTTCGCGGACCGAAAAAACGCCCGAAGGGAATCAGCAACCGCGAATGGGCCAGGCGCAAGGAAATGGTTCGCATCCGCCAGCGCTGGTTTACCGGCGATACGGTCAGTGTCGGCATCGGCCAGGGGTATGTCACTGTGACACCGATGCAACTGGCGATGGCGGTCACCATCATGGCCAACAAGGGAAAAGTGGTCATCCCGCACCTGCTACGGGCGGTCAACCCGACCGGCACCAAGGACTTCTATTACGTCTCACCGGAACGTGAAGACCCGAGGCTCAAAGAACACAAACTCAACAAGGCGTTGCTCAAACGTGTCAAAGAAAAGCAAAAATGGTTCAGCAAGATCAAGCCGGAGCACTGGGAACAGGTACACAAGGGAATGATCGACGTCGTGCACGGCTGGGGAGGCACCGCACGGAGGCTGGCGAAACTGACTGAAAACAAATACCAAATCGCCGGTAAAACCGGTACCGCCCAGGTCATCGGCATGAGTCAGAGTAAGTATGTGAAAAGCAAGGATCTGCCTGAAGAGTTCAAAGACAACGCATTGTTTATCGCGTTCGCCCCGGCCAAGAACCCGAAGATCGCGATCGCCGTCGTCGTCGAACGCGGCGGCCATGGTGGGTCGGCAGCCGCCCCTATTGCCGGGGCGTTGATCAAAGCCTACCTGGATAAACTGGAAAAACAGAAAGCCTTGACAGGCGATATCATCGACCCGGGCGATTCAGCCAAACAGGACAAACAAAACGACGGCAAAACAAAAACCGGCAAGCGCAGCAGGCAGGCGGGCACCCCCGGTCTGACCAGGAAACCAGTTCAGCCGAAGCAAACAGCCACACCCAAGCGGCGCAAGCCCACCGTACAACCGCGCCCGAGTCCGGCCAACACGGTAAAGAAAAAACCACGCCGTAAAACACCGGCACCAAGAGGTGCCCCGGTCATCGAAAAATCGATCAATGCCAGGCCGAAAAAGCGCAGAATCCGGCGTAAACCGCCCGCATCCAGGTTGAAAAAACCAAGCCCCGGCAGGAAAAAACCCGCCGGTCCGGCCCCGGCGCCCGGTGAGCCCGATACCGGCAGGCTTTGATCGGAAAAGCGCGCATTCCTGTACCCGGCTCTGCCCGGGACATCGATTCGCGCAGGTTCAGGCATACAAAGAATAACTTTACGATATACTATTGGCTATGAGTTTCAGCTACGGAAAATTCGATACCCTGTCACGCGGTACACCGTCACTGCGCAAGGCACTGGTGCGGTTCCATATCGACGTACCGCTGCTGCTGCTGATTTCGATTACCCTGGTCATCGGCCTGTTTATTCTCTACAGCGCCAGCAGCCACAACCTGGTGGTCACTTTCAAGCAGATTCTACGGATTATTTTCGGCCTGTTGATCATGTGGGCGATCGCGCTGGTCCCTCCGTCCACGATCAAACGCTGGACCCCAAATATCTATGTCGCCGGCCTGATCCTGCTGGTATTGGTCATCCCTTTCGGGATCGAGGTCAACGGCGCGAGGCGCTGGCTCGGCCAAGGCAGCTTCCGTTTCCAACCGTCGGAGATCTTTAAAATTGCGACACCAATGATGGTGGCCTGGATGCTGGCCGATGCCAAGCTGCCATTACGCTTTGTCAGCCTGCTGCTGGGATTGATCATTATCGGTATCCCTACCGTCTTTATTGCAATCGAACCTGACCTGGGAACCGCCGTACTGGTGTTCATGTCAGGATTTATCGTACTTTTTCTCGCAGGCCTGCGCTGGTGGATCATCGCCCTGGCCGTGATACTGCTGGCCGCCTCGGCTGTACCCATCTGGAAATACGTTCTGCACGACTATCAACGTGAACGTATTGCGACGCTGATCTTCAGTGATGAAGCCAAAAACCGCAAAGGTTCTCACTGGCAGTCTGATCAATCGAAGATTGCCATCGGTTCGGGTGGGATCTACGGTAAGGGATACCTCCAGGGAACACAATCACGCCATGGCTTCCTGCCTGAATCAGAAACAGACTTTATCTTTGCGGTCATTGGTGAGGAATTCGGCCTGGCGGGCGCCATCTTCCTGCTGATGCTGTATTTACTTATATTATTCAGAGGCTTGGCTATTGCGCTCTCAGCACAGGACACCTTCTCCAGGCTGTTGGCTGGTACCCTGAGCCTGATCTTTATCGTCTATGTCTGCATCAACATGCTGATGGTCTCCGGGCTGTTGCCCGTGGTGGGACTGCCCTTGCCGATGATCAGCTTTGGTGGCACATCGGTAGTGACTATTTTGGCCAGTTTTGGCATGCTTATGTCCATTCAGACACATAGAAAACTGATATAGTTACCTTGTCTGAATTACGAAGTATATAAAACGTACAAAAACGGGGAACACAGTTTCCAGGAGTGCAGCGGTCTTATCCGGCTGCCTCCTGAGATCAACCCGCATTTTTCAACGGCATTCGTTATCGGAACCGGCAATAACCCTGCAAGCCAGGGGTTCTCGCGGTGCGCCGGACGCCCAAGACGAGTGCTATAAATGATTGATAAAGCTTAATTATTTTTTATGAACCCCGCATGCTTCCGGGCAGAATACCGGAAGGGACAATCAAGGAGCAGGTCTGTGTTGTATAGAACAGAAAGAACATCCTTCACACTGCCGCTGTGGCTGCTGTGTACGTTATTCATCGTGCTGACGCAAACAGGGCACGCCGCAAAATCCACACAAAAGAGATTTGCTTACCCGCAAATCGGTCCCTTTATCGACTATATGGTCAAAAAACACAAGTTCGACAGGACCAAGCTGCGGCGTCTGTTCCTGAAGGTCAAGCGCCGTCCAGACATCATCAAGGCCATGAACCGCCAGGCCGAAAGCCTGCCCTGGTACCGTTACCGGAAAATTTTTATGACACCCGGACGTATCAACAAGGGCGCCGTTTTCTGGCGAAAAAATGCCAAAACCCTGGCGCAGGCTGAAAAACACTTCGGTGTACCGGCCAGAATCATTGTCGCCATCATCGGGGTCGAGACCTTCTACGGCGAGCGTGCCGGAAAAATCCGGATACTGGAGTCACTTACCACACTGGCCTTTGGTTACCCAAGGCGTGCACGTTTCTTTCGCCGTGAATTGGTGCAGTTTTTGCTCATGACCAGGCAGGAAGGATTCAATGCTGCCAGGCTCAAAGGCTCCTATGCCGGTGCGATGGGCATACCGCAGTTTATGCCAAGCAGCTACCGTGCCTATGCCTATGACTTTGACAAAGACGGCCGGCGTGACCTGTTCAACAATCACAAGGACGTGATCGGCAGTGTCGCCAACTATTTCAAGACCTTTGGCTGGAAAATGGGGCAGCCGGTGATCGTCAGGGCCAGTGTTCGCGGCAGCAAGTACCGTCGTGTACCCCGGCCAAAAAGCAAGTTCAAGCCAAGCTTTACCCTGGCCAGGCTTGCTGCCTACGGCATCACGCCAAGATCCCGCAGCGCCCAGGCCAACAACCGGACCAAGGTAGCGTTGATCAAGTTGAAGCAACGGCGTGGCACTGACTACTGGCTGGGCTACCGGAATTTTTATGTCATCACACGCTATAATAACAGTGCGCTCTATGCAATGGCCGTACACCAGCTCAGTCAGGCCATTGAGCACAAGTACCGGCAGCGCAGAGCCAGGAAACGGCGCCGCAGAGCCGCACGCAACCATTGAAAACAGCTTATCTGGTACTGAGTTATGAACAGGATCGACTGGCAACGGCTTAAAAAACACCTGCTCCAACTGTCCATGGTGATTGTTGCGATCTCACTGGTTACCTCCTGTGGGGGCGGCAAAAAAAACGTGCGCAAGTACAAATACAGTAAAAAATATAAAAAACACTATGGCGTCAAAACCTTTGCCGCCGATGCGGTACCGAAAGTGGAACCACTGAGTAAATGGGGGAATCCACCATCCTATTCAGTATTCGGAAAAACCTACTATGTACGTACCAGCAGCAAAAATTACGTCGAGCGCGGCATCGCCTCCTGGTATGGCAAGAAATTTCACGGCAAACGTACTTCCAGTGGTGAACCCTACGATATGTATGGAATGACCGCGGCACACAAGACCCTGCCGCTGCCTACTTATGCGCGTGTCACCAACCTGGAAAACGGACGCACGATCGTCGTGCGCATCAATGACCGCGGTCCGTTCGTCGACAACCGGCTGATCGACCTGACTTACAGCGGCGCCAAACGCCTGGGCATGCTTGGCAAGGGTACCGCGCTGGTCGAAGTCAGGGCGATCGACCCGCTGCAAAAGCCTTTTTCGCAGCCAAAATCCTACCTGGCCGAAAAATCACCTAAACCAGCCACAAAACCTGTTCCGCTGCGGCAGTTTGCGACCAATTCACGAACCAGCACCCTGCCCACTACACTTAAGCGCAGCGTTACCACCGCGCCCATGATGACGATGGCACCGGCACCTGGCCGCAAACAAAACCTCGGCGACAGACGCCAGGTTACCACGACCCAGGTCACTAAGACAGAAAGCACCCACCGCAGCCCGAACTCACAGATGCTGTCCGAATCTGTCACCGACCTGCCGCAAACCGGCTTTACCGCGACCAGGGTGAACCCGCCACCGGGCAAGGTGACCAGTAGTCGCAGGCACGTGACATCCAGTACCGCGCCGCGTCCTGGCAACACCATGGTACAGAACACGAAAAAACCCAGGTACAAAGGAAATTTCCGGCATGTGCCTGCCCCGGTCACGGCACCCGCCCGCGCCCCGCTCATTGTCGCGAGGCGGCCTGCGACCAGGTATTACCCATCACCACGCAGTACGCAACCGCGTAGACCCTACCGCTCTGTACGCAGCCGTCGCTATACCGCCAGCTATCCCGGTCAGCGCTACTCCCGCCGCCCCGCATCACGCCGGAGCGCAAAAAAACGCTACAGGCTGTACCTGCAGCTGGGCGCCTTCTACAATTTTGAGAATGCGCACAGGCTGTACAACCGGCTGGCAGCACTACGTGTCGGCACGCTGAATATTCATCGTGCCCGTAAATACAACCGTACCTTGTACCGGGTGCGCATAGGGCCGCTGCCAAACGTGGCGTTACTCGATCGTATTTCGATGCAACTGAGCCGCAAG
>JALUUZ010000298.1 GCA_027021095.1 Gammaproteobacteria bacterium | reverse complement strand
GCAAGTTCGTCCTGCGGCAACGAGAAATGATCCATTCCTATAAACACATATCCCGCGTCGGCCAGCTGTCGAATGGTATTCTGGTAGATCGCCAGCTTTTCCTGGGCCGGCGGCAGATCCTTCTCATCGATCCTTCTTTGTGGTTTGAAACGCTCAGGCAGATGCGCATAGTTGAATATCGAAAGCCGGTCCGGTCTCAAGCCGAGTATCTCATCGATGGTCCGCTCGAAGGTCGCTTGGGTCTGAAACGGCAGGCCGTAGATCAGATCCATGCTGATCGACTTGTAACCCGCCTCACGTGCAGCCTGCGCCAATTCCTGCACCCGCTGCAGCGGCTGAATCCTGTTGACCGCCTGCTGAGTCTGCAAATGAAAATCCTGCACACCGAAACTGAGCCGGTTGAACCCCGCGGACCGCAACGCTGTGATCCGCTCCGCCGAGACAGTGCGCGGATCGACTTCAATCGAATAATCTCGCGTCGCATCGTTGATCAGTGCAAAGCTTTCCGCAATCCCACCGACTAAGTCCGAAATCTGCACATCGGTCAGAAACGTCGGCGTACCACCGCCAAAATGCAATTGCAGGACCTCGCGGTCTTTATCGAACATTTCCCCTTTCAACACAATCTCGCGCTGCAGATAACGCAGATAATCCACGGCCTTGCTTTTGTCTTTGGTCACGATCTTGTTACAGGCGCAGTAGTAACAGACTGTATCGCAAAACGGAATGTGAACATACAGCGACAAGCCTTGCGGGACCAGGTCTTCATTCGATTTCCTGACCGAATTGACATACCGGTTGACAAGAAATTCACTGTGAAAATTTGCCGCCGTCGGATAGGAGGTATACCGCGGGCCGGTGGCATCATACTTTCCAATCAATTTCTCATTGAACACTGTCTTGTTCACGCGCCTTCTTCCTTCACACTGCCATCCAATTCGGAACCAATCCGCGCATTTTAGGGCGGTTTCCCTGGCCATCCAATGATCTGAATCAATTTTCAGTGTCAATCCGGCGTGGCGCTCAACGAATAGACATTGATCGCGGCGGGATCCTGGATACAAGCCAAGCGGCACAAAGCACATCCTGTACATTTTTCATGGTCAATCTGCGGCCGGTTATCGGTAAAAACCAGCGCGCCGTCCACCGGACACGACACCTGGCAAGCGCCACATTCCGGACCGCTGTAAGGAAGACAACGCTCCGTGTCCACGACCAGCCTGGCCAACACGGGTGGCTGATCCAGGCTGGCGTTCCTGCCCAGCTTTGTCAATGCACCATTGACACAGGCATCGACACAGGGCCAGCCGCTGCAGCTCCGGCAGGCGTTATCCACCAGGTCCATGGCCGGCGTGCCGGCCACATGCAGACCGTATCGTTCCGGAAGCGGGAAAATCGTATTGTAAGCACAGGCATCGGTACAGGCACCGCAACGGGTACAGGAGAGGTTGAACTCAAGTTCATCGATGGCATAAGGCGGGCGAATCCAACGCACCGCCTGCTGCCTCAGGCGCTGATCCACCTCGTCGATCACCGTACCGGTGATTTTCGCTTTCGCCCTGCGAAAGAATGCGCGCCTGCTCGTATCAATCGTCATTTTACCTTTCCCCGCCAGTTCCCCTGTATCTCAACCGCCACGCATTGCCATCGGCTGCATCAACAACCATAAACCAAATCCCGATAGCAAAAAAACAAACAACAGCACCGGAAACAGGCCGCGACTCTGCCCACCAGCCTGGGCCTGGTTGCGGTTGGTGGCCAGCTTGCGTACCTGGCTGTGTGCAATACGTGCCGACAACCAGAACCCTGCAATGACCAGCACTACCTGCAACACGAAAACTACTTCCTGGTCGATGAGTGGATTTAGATGCCGGGAATGTTTCTCGGCACCGGTCAAAGGCAAAGCACCCCAACCCGCCGGGTTCAGCAGCACTCCGCTCAAACCATGCGTTTCACGAGCCAGGTGAGCAAGATTGTGTGCCACGTGATAGAAGAACGCAACAGGAATCAGCACAAACGACAAGTCTGCAAACCACTGCTGCGCACTACCCCTGCGCCCGGAGAAAAACCAGGCCAGGCGGACGACACCGAAATAGAGCAGCCACGGCAGTACCAGGCACACCAGCATGACCAGGCTGAAACTGGCAAGATAAGTATTGTAGTAAAGCCCAAGCTCGGACAAAAACCGGCTCAACGTATTGATACCGGGTTCCCATACCGGCAACATGGTCACACCATGAAACAGCGACAATGACAACAGCGTCAAGACGAACATGGCCTCAGCAGTCGTGGCGTGCGCATGCATCGACTCGCTGCCGGGCATGCGCAGGCGCCAACCGACGTTCTGGTGTGGGCAGGCGACGACACAATTGCCACAAGAGATACAATAAGTATTCTGTTTCGTTCTACCTATCACCAACTGGGTCGGGCATGGATCGACCTGCGCGGTGCCATGGTAACACTCCAGTGTCTTACAATCGGCACATACTGCTGGATCGATCGGCCGCAGCGCGGTCACTGACACATGTGAGTAAAAGCCAAGCGTACGGCCAACCGGACAGACATACCTGCAAAAGGACCTACGTTCGAACACCAGCATCGAAACCGTGGCGGCGACGACCAACAACAATGCCAACACCGCGGTCGCATAGGGGCTCAAGGTAATCCCGTAACCAAGCTCGAACCAGCTCAACACGATAAACGCCAATGCCGCCAGGCCGACATTGCGAAACACGCGCGGCACCCGCAATGCCAGCGAGTAAGGCGCTGACTGCCGTCGCCATAACCTGCGCTTGACCAGCCACGCGGCAATATTGTCCCACGGACAGACCGCGCACCACAAAGAGCCGACGAAAATGACTGCAAGCACCACGACCGTCCACCAGACCGTCCAGGTCATCACCGTAGCCATGTTCCTGGCCGGGTAGGGTGTACCAAACAAACCCGCGTAGACGATCAGCAGGAAAAACGATGCAACAAGCACTCTCATCGTGACCAGCAGACGATAGTTCCGCATCAAGCGCAGGAGCCACGCCGGCATCGACCCCGCACCCGGCCCGGCACCAGTGACAGAAGAACCGGCGGCACAAGCAGAGACCGGCAGCCGGCCGGGACTGCGCAGGTACCAGGCCAGGACCAGCGACATCACCAGTAACGCCGCCTGCGCCAGTGACACCGGAACGCCGGGGTGATGCATCGCATTTCCCGCATCCAGTACAAAGAAATTCAGACTGAAACTGCTCAAGTACACTTCAGCACCTCTTTCGGCTCAGCCCTCGGCCATCCCGGCGGCCTCGTCCCGGTGGCGCTTGGTCTTCAGCGTCCTGATGCGCTTACGCAACATGACGTTCACGGCCACCAACATAAAAAAAATCACTCCGACCGTCAAACCGACCGGGCCTACCGGAAACGGGGAACCGATACGTAGTGGAAAATCGATAATATACGGTTCCTTGTCCGCGGAAAATTGTGCGCGGATAAGGTAATGCCCGGCTTTTTTAAATAAAAAACCCTGCCGGAACACATTGTCGTCCGGATTCTGCACCCCAAGCAGTTCTTCGTTCGACGAAAACCAGGAGTCATCCATGACCGTAAAACTAACCTGGCCCTGAAAAGTCTTGCCATCCTTGATACGCTTTATATAGAGATTCACACGTCCCTGTTCGTTTGGCTTGGGAAAGGCCGGAAAAACCATGTAGGTCACAAAGTACTTTCCGATCTGCGTTTCCACCTGCATGCTAGGTGGTGTATTGGAGCCTTCGCTCAGACTGTATGACGGACGCCCAAGCACATGGTGCGCATACACAGACTGCACCCAGCCAACGAACAGCAATACGACTATCACACTAACCCGCATTCGTAGCACCATTTTTGACACCTGTCACCTCACGTTCAATAATCCTGATCGGCTTGTAGGGATGCGGACAGACTTCGACACACAACCCACAGCCGACACATCCAGCCTTGACATAGGGCCGATAGATATTACCCTGTTTAAATCCGATCGCACTGTCTCCCAGCGGACAAATGCTGACACAGGCACCACAGATACCGCGGTCGACCCACGGATAACAGACATTGCGTGTGATCTTGGCCCGGCCCATATCAATCTTACGCAGCGGCGTGACAGTCAATGCCTCGGTCGGACAGACCTCCATACACTTGCCACACAGTATACATCCTGTTTGCTGCGGGTCGATGTAGGGCAGCTGCTGCCAGGCTCCGTCGTCTGACTTCGAAAACACGATTGCCTTTGGCGGACATACCTGGGCACACAACCCACAACCGATACAGGCTGCGGCAAACTTCCTTTTGTCCTTCGGCGCACCAGGCAGCCGCAGTTTCTGTGCATGCCGCTGCTCCTGCCTCGAGGTAACCAGTAGCCGTCCGATGCCAAAAGGCAGCGAACTCAGCGCCGCCAAGACGGCATAGCCGAGCATCTGTCTCAGCCACGCCCGGCGCTCCATTAGATCCGCCCTGAACCTGTGCTAGCAGCCAACTGCGCCGTCTTGCCGTCTTCTGGCACCTCGCCGTCGTGCCTGTGCCGGGCATAGTGCCGGCCAAGATGCCCTGGTCCCTGGTACGGCTGATCCTGTATCCGCAACGCGAAAGACAACGCATCGGTCGGACACACCTGGATACAGGCCGTACAGTTGTTGCATTCCTGGGTGAAACGGTCCGTCAACGGGCTCAGGCCGAACTGACAAACCGCGTTGCACTTTGCACAGTCATTACAGATCTCGGCCTTACGTTGAACCCGCAGCAGGCGAAAGTGCCCAAGCAGCGAATACAGCGCGCCACCGGGACAGAGGTAACGGCAAAAACCCCGCCTGGCGACCAGCAGATCGAACAACAGTGTCAATACGAAAAACACCATCCCGGCGCCAAAACCACCCAATGTGATCGCATAGTTCAGTTCGCGCCCGATCAACAACGGCGGATAGATCCAGCTGAATACTGTCACACCCATCAGCACCGACCAGGCGATACCGACAGCCAGCACGAAGTATTTCATTGACCGGTTCAAGCGCCGCCGGCTCACAGGCACACCCAGCTTGCGCAACCAAGCGCCCATGTTGTCGTTCAATTCGTAAATAAAGGTCGCCGGACAGAGCCAGCCACAAAAAAAACGTCCAAACACCAAAGTCAACCCTATCGGGATCAACGCCATCGTCCACAACGGCCAGTAGAATCTCTTGCTGGCCGCCGTGTTGGCGACCGCTGCCAACGGGTCGGCCAGGTCCAGGCCGAACAGACGCCCTATCCACGTGGTGCCCTTCAGCGCATCAAGCGCCTCCTTGGGGTCACTGGTAAACGGACTGCTGACAAACTCACCAAATTTATAGACCAGCTTTTCATAGCTGCTGAGATAGTCATACGCATGTGCGGCGACAAAGGTCTGGTAGAGATACAAAAACGGAATCAACAACAGCATCGAAAACACTGTAGCCAGCGCTACCCAACGCAGGTAATTCAGTTTTTTCTGCAGTGGTATCACAGTCATCTCATGGCTTCTCGTCAGTCAGTTCCCGCAGGATCAAATGGTAGTCCCGGGTCCAGCGTTTGAAATAAGCGGCCAGCCAGGGACTGGCGTAGAACTCGGTCCATTTTTCGGGGTTCATGGCCACCACCAAGGTCTGCTCCCCTTCAGCAAAAATCGACATTTTCAGCGGCAGATAGGGGATAAAGTCCGGGTGACGGCGGGCAATCTCTTTGACCTCATCAGCCTTGCCAAAGAAGACCACACGGTACTTGTCTGTCTTGTATTTCGCCTTGGTCAGCCCCACATCGACACGCTGGATACGCGAAATACGGTAACCCCGCTTGATGATCGCATTCTGCAGCGCCGACATGGCTTCCGGGAAAGACTGTTTCGAGCGCGCCATCAACAAATCCTGCGCCATACCGGGCCACACCAGCGAGACAAGCAGCAGCCCTGCCAGTGCCCGCACCATGTCCTGATAAATCCCGCTCATAAAGTTGCTTCCTCGATAATCGACAGATAAGTATCGCGCATCGCCCCACAGATACGGCTCAAACGGTCGTTGTTGTACAATTCGGCCAACCGCGAAGGATTGATCGCATAGATGTAGACCCCCTTGCCGGTTTCCACCACCGTCAACCTGCACGGCAGAAACAGGCCGACCCGCGGATCGATCGCCAGCGCGGTATTCAACTGGTTGAAGTTACAGAAATACAGAATCGTCTGGCGGCGGTTCTCCCTGCCTTTCTGCACCAGACCCTGTTCCAGCGGCTGCGTCCGGATCAGCTTGTAATTACTTGCCGCAATCGCTTTCTGCAGGTTTGAGATGGTGGTCGCCATGTCGTAACCGGACTTGACCTTGATGATCGGCTGCCTATGTCCCTTGGCCAGGTGCACGCGTTTTTCGGCAGCCTTACGCTTGACTGCTTTTTCGAAACTGCGGACGTAGGCAACGATATCGTTGATCTGCTGCTCAGACAGGCCCTTTTTCAGAAACGATTGCATCGGCGTGCCCTGACGTCCACGCATCAGCGTAGTCTTGATCATCTGGTCGGTGGTGGCCCGCAGAAACCCGCTGTTGGCCAGCGCCGGGGCAATGATCGGTAAATCGCGCGGCCGTGAAAAAGTCACGCCAGTGCCTTTCCCGCCTTCCCCATCGAGCCCATGGCAGGCGGCACAGTGTTTTCGGTACAACTGTTTCCCCGCACCGGCATTTCCCCTGACCGGCGCGGAAGACAAGACCAGTTTCCTATGCGGAGTAAACGAACGGACATAGCGGACAATTGCGTTGATCTGCTCATCGGTCATCCGCTTGAACGCCGGCATCACCCGCCCCGGACGCCCGTAACGAATCGTATTGAACAGGTACCGGTCGGTGATCGACGACTGGAAACTCTCCAACGCCAACGGCACACCGACCCCTCCGGCACCCCTGTCGCCGTGGCATGCCGCGCAGTGACGCTGGTACAGAAGCTTACCCTTTTCAGCAGAAAAACCTGTCATGGCCAGCAACAAAAATAACAGCCCCGCTCCATAGCGCACAAAAGAAATTTTCGGTTTGATACTTCTTCCCCCTCTATACCTTGACTCAGGCGGTAGCAAGATGTGTTGGAATCACTTTGATCGCCTGGGGAATCTGGATACAGCTGCGTTCGCAGATCCCACAGCCCACGCATTCCCCCAGCACTTCCGGCTGTTCCAGCATACCGACTTTCAGTGCACGATCCTGCAACGGACAGGCCCGGTAACAGACTCCACAGGTTTTGCCCTGGTACGACAGACAAAGGGTCTTGTCCACCCGGGCATGCCCCATCTTGACATTCTGCACGATCGACTCTGCATTGCGGGTGATTTTTTTCAGCGCACCGGTCGGGCAGGCTGCGCCACACTTCATACACAGAATACAGGCCTTGGTACGTGGCACGATATATGGTGTATTCGCTTTCTTGCCCGCACCGGGTGAAAAATAATTGATCGCCCGGTTCGGACAGACCTGCGCACACAAACCACAGCCGATGCAGGCACTGGTAAATTCATGCTCGGGCAGCGCCCCGGGCGGCCTGACGAAACGAAAATTCGCGACCACCCTGGCAGCACGCGCAACCCCGCCGCTCAGCACGGACACGGCAACGCCGGCAATCAGCTTGAGAATTCGTCGGCGTTGCATCGGGCGGTTCCTCCTTAGGCCTTTATCTTTTCAATCCGGCAGGCAAGCTTTTTGAAATCCACCTGCCCCGACACGATATCCCAGACCCGGCTCGAGGTCGAGTTGACCAGCCACTTGTTTTTCTCCGGATCGGCGCTGTCGGCAACGGAAAGATTCCATGGGCTGAACATATAGCCACGTGGCACGCTGTTACGCGCCGGCCTGACCAGGCTCTTGGTCCCGACCTGGGCCCGCGCTTCGAAGGAGCCGCGCCGGGTCACCAGCCGCACCTTCTCGCCGTCCTTGATACCCAGTGCCTTGGCATCTTCCTTGTGGATCTCGACATACATCTCCGGCACCAGCCGACGCGTGGTCGCACTGCGGTTCGATTTCGCTGTATGGAAATGCTCGTACACGACGCCCAGGCCAAGCCAGTAAGGATATTTATCCTGCGGCACCTTGTCCCAGGGCTTGTTGCGGTGCTCTGCATCAGGCAGATCCGGGGTCAAGGCCATGTCACGCGCCTGTTTGAGCAGCGGAATATCGTCGATCGTGTATTTGCCATGGACAAAACCGTACTCCATCAACTTGTCAGTAATCTCTTTACGCTTGGAATAATCCTGCTCGGTCAGCTTCATATGCACCTTGCCGTCCTTGGTCCGGAAATACCCGTAGGGCCTGTTTTTCCAGGTGCCTTCCTGTGACATATAACGCCGCGTCGCGCCTCCTTTCTTGGCGATCGCGTAAGTCGGTGCCGGCCACTGAATACCGCGCAGCTTGCGCAGCTGGGCATACGGGCTGAGCTTGTCTTTTTTCTCGACTTCGAGGATCCCGGTCAGGTCAGTATCGGTATCCTTACTGGCACGAATCACATCGCGGAATATTTCCTCGGCATCATAGAAACCATCCTCACCGCGCTTCCATGGGAAGATCTTGTCCGCATTCATTCCCAGTAACGCTGCGATCTCCTTGCCTTTATCGATCACCATGTCCAGATCCGGACGGCAGCCCTTTGGCGGCTCAGCGGCTTTATCACAGATATTGATCCTGCGTTCGGAACTGATGTAAACACCTTGCACCTCGCCCCAGGTCGCCGCAGGGAAAATCACATCCGCATAAAGATTGTTTGGCGCATGACGGTAAATCTCCTGTACCACGTTGAAGGTCTTGGAAATCGCCGGCCTGATCAGGTTGTCCTGGTCTGGCAGATCGATGTGTGTCGCATAGACGAAAAACATTGCCTTGACTTCGCCTTTCAATGCGCGCTCCATCATGCCAACGGCGTAACCCGGGTTCTTTGAGTTCATCGCAGTCACCAGGTTTTTTTCCGGCACACCCCAGGCGTCGGCTATCTTCTTGCGATGCTTGGCATTTTTCAACGGTTCATTGAACGGCAGACGCCCGGTCAGGCCACCGGTAAACCGCTCTCCCATCGCGTTCGGCTGGCCGGTCATCGAAAAAGGCCCGCAGCCCGGCTTGGCCAGGTTACCTGTCAGCGTCAGCAGGTTGATAATCGCGATCACATTGTGCTGGCCATGAATGTGCTGGTTGTAGCCAATACCCCACATAATGATCACGCCCCCGTGCCCGCCTTTACCACGCGCGACCCGTTTACGGGTTGCGTCTGCAAACATTTTCGCGACCCGGCGTATCAAGGCCGGTGTCACTTCCTTGTTGCCCATACGGTCCTGTACCTGCTCCGGACTGTATCTTGCCAGCACCCCTTCGGTGTACTCCTTCCAACCGACCGCATGTTGTTTCAGAAAGTCCCAGTCGACGATATCCTTGTGCTCTTTCAAAATTACATGCGCAAGTGCATTCAGGAAACTGATATCGCCGTTCAACACCGGTACATGCACATGATTCTTGGGATTGATGTCGGCATACCCCTTACTGGTTCCCGTGTAACGCGGATCGACCACGACGGTCGCGATGTCTTTCTTTTTCTTGTGGTCTGCCGCGCGCCAGAAAATGATCGGGTGTGACTCGCGCGCATTGTGCCCGAAATGCATGATCATATCCGACAGCTCTATATCCTCGTAGGCCAGGGGTGGCGTATCTGAACCCAGCGTGGCAAAGTAGCCGGTCACAGCCGAGGTCATGCACATACGCGCATTGGCCTCGATCGTATTGGAGCCAAGCACTCCTTTCATAAACAGGTTTTCCAGGTACTGTCCCTCCATGGTCAACTGGCCCGATCCATAAAGCCCGATCGAGTTGCCGGTGTATTTTTTTGCAAAATGCGCGATTTTTTTCGCGACCATTTCTGAGGCCTTTTCATACGGCACGCGGACAAAATGCTTGTCATCGAACGCCCCCTTGGTCTTACTGACATACTCGATATCACCATGATTGGGTTTGTTCCACTCCTCCCAGACATCCTTGCGTACGTAGGAATCACCCTCCATGCGGTCGACATAGATAGGTTCCGCCGCTGTCAAGCCCTTGATGCACTGCAGGCCGTAGTTGGTCGGATGATCCTTGTCGGGGCGCATCGAGACGATCTTGCCGTTCTCAACCTGGATGATGGTGCCACAGCCGACGCCGCAATAGGGGCACTGGGCCAGCGCGGTCTTGCGCTTCGGTGTCGGCTTGGCTTTGGCGGGCGCCGCTTCGAGCTC
>JALUUZ010000297.1 GCA_027021095.1 Gammaproteobacteria bacterium | reverse complement strand
GGTCTGGGTGATCCGCCGTACCAAGCAAATGCTCGATGATCTGAAAGTGCTTCGGCCCAAGCTGAAGGATCCTGATTCCAAGAATACCGATCAGCAGCCGCCGTATATCAAAGGCGAGTTCCGTTCGCTGAAAAACGAGTACATGGTCGCAATCGGTTTGTGTACCCATCTCGGTTGTTCACCCAAGCAGGTCAATAAAACCGATGTGCATGAACTTGGCCCGGACTGGCTTGGCGGTTTCCTGTGTGCCTGTCACGGTTCCAAGTTCGATTTTGCCGGCCGGGTTTATTCCGGTGTGCCTGCGCAGAGCAACCTGTTGATCCCCCCCCACAAGTACCTGTCTGATACCTCTATCCTGATCGGGGTGGATACTGAAGACGGGCAAGACAAGAAAGGAGCTGCATAATGGGTAATATGTTAGCCAGCCTGAAAGTTTGGATCGATGATCGTTTCCCGATGACCAAGATGTGGGACGAGCATCTCGCCAAGTATTATGCGCCGAAGAATTTTAATTTCTGGTATTTTTTCGGTTCCTTGGCATTGTTGGTGCTGGTCAATCAGATCATCACAGGTATTTTTCTGACCATGTACTACAAGCCGAGTGCCAGCGGTGCCTTTGCCTCGGTTGAGTTTATCATGCGTGAGGTGCCTTACGGTAACATCATGCGCAACCTGCATGCGGTCGGCGCGTCGGCATTCTTTATCGTCGTCTATCTGCATATGTTTCGTGGCCTGCTGTATGGATCGTACAAGAAGCCGCGTGAGCTGATCTGGATATTCGGGATGCTGATCTACCTGGCACTGATGGCGGAAGCGTTCATGGGTTACCTGCTGCCCTGGGGGCAGATGTCATTCTGGGGAGCCCAGGTGATTATCAATCTGTTTGGTGCGATTCCTGGAATCGGTGAAGGCCTGGCAGAATGGATTCGCGGTGACTACTCGGTTTCCGATGTGACGCTCAACCGTTTCTTTGCATTGCACGTGATCGCGCTGCCATTGGTACTGTTGATGCTGGTGGTCGCACATATCCTTGCCCTGCATGAGGTCGGTTCGAACAATCCCGACGGGATCGAAATCAAACAGAAAAAGGGACCAGACGGCATTCCACTCGATGGTATTCCGTTTCATCCTTACTATTCGGTCAAGGATATCTTCGGCGTCGGCGTATTCCTGATCATCTTTTTTATCGTCGTGTTTTTCATCCCTGAGATGAACGGCTTTTTCCTCGAAAAGGACAACTTTGTCCCGGCGGACAGGCTGGTGACACCGGAACATATCGTGCCATTATGGTATTTTACGCCGTTTTACGCCATTCTGCGTGCCATCCCGGACAAGTTTTTAGGCGTGATGGCAATGGGTGCGGCGATCGTGGTGTTGTTCTTTTTGCCGTGGATCGACCGTGGTCCGGTCAAGTCGATTCGTTATCGCAGCACGGCTTTTCGGATCAACCTGTTTCTGTTTGCCGCGGTATTCCTGTTTCTCGGCTACCTGGGAATGAAGCCGCCAACACCGGTCTATACCGCGTTTGCACAGATTCTGACAGCGATGTATTTTGGTTTTTTTGCAGCGCTGTTCTTTATCAGCAGAAATGAAACAAACATATCAGTGCCGGACAGGGTGACGTTCAAATGAGAAAACTAACATTAACACTATTGCTCTATTGTGTAGCGGTTGCTGTCTATGCATCCTCTGAGGTTGGACTCAAGTCGGTTAAGATCAATCTCAAGGATGTCGGCGCGTTGCAGCGTGGTGGCAAATACTATGTCAACTATTGTATGGGATGCCACTCGTTGAAATTTGTCTCTTATTCCAGTCTTGCCAAGGGGTTGAGGCTGGAGGAAGACCAGGTGCTCAAGCACCTGATGGTCTCTTGGAGCGGTAAGAAGAAGATCGGTAACTATATGACGGTATCGATGAGCAAGGAACAGGGTATGGCGTTGTTCGGCAAGCTGCCGCCTGATCTTTCTACGGTGGCGCGTTCGCGGGGGACCGATTGGCTTTATACCTATCTGCATTCGTTTTACGAGGATCCGAAAGGCCGGTTTGGCGTCAACAACACCTTGTTGCCGGGAGTCAGCATGCCACATGTGCTGGTGCACCTGCAGGGTCTGCAGGTCGCAAAGTTCAAGAAGGTGGTCTCCCGTGTCGGCAACAGCGAAGTCACAAAAAGCGTGTTCGAAAAATTTGAACCGAAAGAGAAAGGCATCCTTTCACCAGCCGAGTATGATGCAATGACCAAGGATCTGGTAACCTTTCTGGCCTATGTCGGTGAGCCGGCGAAACTGGAGCGCCAGGCACTGGGGGTCTGGGTCATTCTGTTTATGCTTGTGTTTACAGGGATTGCCTATCTGCTGAAGAAAGAATATTGGCGGGACGTACACTAGCCCGAATTTCTCACCATCATTCGTCGCGAGACGGAGCAAGGGTGCGGCATGGGTGGCTTTCGCGACCGAGGAGCGCGCAGGCAAGGTAGGGTGCGTTGTACCACCGCCACAGCTCGCGTCGTATCACGCGAAGAGGCTTTTGCACGCTGACTCGCCGACAGAGCGAGAGCCAGCCGGGGCACGCCTTTGTGCCGTCGCAGTAGAAGGGTGGTGAGGAATGCAGCCAGGTAGTGGATTTCCAGCGTTTTAGCGCCAAATCTGTATATTTTGTATACAGGTTTGGTGCTTGACACGTGGGTTATAATAAATTTTTTGCTATTTGCTATCAGGAGTAGTGTATGGCGCAAATCGCCAATCGACGTTCTGTGATGACTTTGTTTTCCACTCCAACCTGTCATCGATGTCACCGTACCCGGATCGTCCTGGCAGAAAAGGGAATCACTTATGAAGTAGTGGATGTGGACTCGAACAGTCTGCCTGAAGACCTGCTGGACCTGAATCCCTATAATACTACCCCGACGCTGGTGGACAGAGAGCTGGTTCTCTACCAGAGCCAGGTCATCAACGAGTACCTGGACGAGCGTTTTCCACACCCGCCGTTGATGCCTGTTGATCCTGTGTCCCGGGCCAAGAGCAAGATTGCGTTGTACCGGATGGACAAGGACTGGTATACCTTGGTGGACCAGATCGAATCTGCTGACGCAGCAACGGCGGACAAGGCGCGTAAGCGACTGGCGGAAAGCCTGACGGCCAGTGCGGAGATCTTTGCGTTCAAGCCATTCTATCTCAGTGACGAAATGTCCCTGCTCGATTGTGCGATTGGTCCCTTGTTGTGGAGGCTGCCTGTTTATGGAATCGAACTCCCCGCGCAGGCCAAGGCGGTAGTCGACTACGCACACCGCTTGTTCGAAATGGATACCTTTCAGAAGAGTCTTTCCGATGCTGAAAGAGAGATGCGTCCTGGGGTGTAGCCCGGGAATACAATCCCGGGGAATACAACCAGGTATAGAACAATGAAGACCGTTCAGCCGCCACTACGTCCCTATTTACTGCGTGCACTGTACACATGGATGGAAGACTGTGGCTTGACACCGCATCTGCTGGTCGATGTGCATGCCGCCGGGCTCGATGCGCCAGTGGAACTGGCCGTGGACGGTATGCTGCAGTTCAATCTTGCTTCGCAGGCCGTGCGGGGGCTGCAGATAGGTAACGACGCGGTGGATTTTGAGGCGCGTTTTTCAGGTGTCAGCCGGGCGGTTCATGTGCCGATGGGTGCAGTATTGGGGATCATCACGCGTGAGAATGCGCAGGGAATGTTGTTCAACGACAGCGACTATCCAGTGGTGAGCGGGAAAGAAGCCGCCGATGACCCGGCACCGGATCAGGAACCGGCAAAGCCGGAATCACCGTCCAAGCCCGGCAAACCGGATTTAAAATTGATCAAGTAAAGTGTGAGTGCGTACAACGCACCCTACCTCGTCGTGCACGCAGTGCACCAAAGGATTTACAGCAAGAAAATGTCATGTGTGGAAGGGTCGCCACGTGATGCAATACGATTTGGCGCGGTGTTGGGATAGATGATGCAGCCCATCCCATCGTGACGGTGTGCGAAGCACACCAAAGGATTTACAGCAAGAAAATGTCATGTGTGGAAGGGTCGCCACGTGATGCAATACGATTTGGCGCGGTGTTGGGATAGATGATGCAGCCCATCCCATCGTGACGGTGTGCGAAGCACACCAAAGGATTTACAGCAAGAAAATGTCATGCACCAAAGTAGGGTGCGTTGTACGCACCTCACCAAACGCACCAAGGGATGGACACCAAGGAAACACCATGCGCCAAGTCAGGCAAGCGGAAATATTTTGTCGGGGTTGAGAATCCCTTGTGGATCGAATTGCTGTTTTATTTTACGCATCAGTGCCATGCTTACTGGGTCGATTTCACGGTTTATAAAATCGCGTTTTTCCAATCCAACGCCGTGTTCGCCGGACAGGGTGCCACCGAGACTCAGCACCAGGTCGAAAAGATCACTGAGACAGGCCTGTGCGTTTTCTGCCTGCTCACGATTTTCCGGGTCGATCAGCAGGTTGACATGTATATTACCGTTTCCGGCATGACCGAAGTTGACGATGGTGATCGCGTATTGTTCGGCAAGCGCGTCGAGGCGTTCGATCAGCTGTGGAATATGTGACACCGGCACGACGACATCTTCGTTGATTTTCTTTGGTGCGATCTTACGCAGTGCGGGAGACAGTTGCTTGCGTGCTGCCCAAAGCTGCTCGGCCTGCTGCCGGTTGTCGGCGACAGCCGATTTGATCAATGCGTTGTTGCTTGCCGCGGCAATCAGCCTGTCAGCGCCTTCACGCAGGCTGGACTCATAGCCATCGATCTCAACGATCAGCAGCGCGCTGGCCTGTGCTGGGATCTGCAGTTCGGCGTGATGCCGTATCAAGTCGAGTGAGTGCCGGTCCATGAACTCGAGCGCGCAAGGAATGGCCGGTTGGCGCATGATGGCCGAGACTGCCTTAGCGGCACTGTTGACGTCCTGGTAGACCAGTTGCAGCGTGATCTTGTTTTGTGGCAGCGGTGTCAGCTTGAGTGTGGCTTCGGTGATGATGGCCAGTGTGCCTTCTGAGCCGATCAGCAGCCGTGTCAGGTCATAGCCCACGACCCCTTTTGTCGTGTGCACACCGGTGATGATCGTTTCGCCTGTGCCGATGACTGCTTTCAGACCCAGTGTGTTTTCTCTCGTCGTACCGTATTTTACTGCTTTTGGGCCGGCAGAATTGAATCCCAGGTTGCCGCCAACGGTGCAGTATTCTGCGCTGGTCGGGTCTGGTGCCCAGAAAAATCCTTCCTGGGCTGCGGCGCGCTGCACCTCGGCGTTGGTGATGCCGGGCTCGACGACGATCAGCCTGTTATCCGGGTCGAGGTGCAATATCCTGTTCATCCGTTCAAGACTCAGTACCAGGCCATGTTGCAGAGGTACTGTGCCGCCGGTTGTGCCGGTTCCGCGGCCGCGGGCGACGATCGGGATACGATACTGGCAGCAGATCTCGACTACTTGGCTGACCTGTTGGTGGGATTCGACGAAGGCCACTGCATCCGGCAGGCAATGTTTGCGGCTGTTGTCATAGCTGTAGGCAACGCGCTCCGTTTCATCCAGGCTTAGCCCGTGGCGACAGACGCGCCGAAGCTGTGCCAGGGCGGGGCCGGGAATTCCGGATTCAGCAGCTGGGTCAGGCACGGTATAAGATCCTCATAAATGCAGTATGATATCATGTGAATGTCAGCTGGCGGGATGTTGGGATCCGGGCAAGGCAAATAAGAGGTTCTTATGTTGCATGCGTGCCCTGAACGATTCAGTAATGCACCGTTCAGGGCCTGTCCGGTTTGCCTGCCGCAAGCTTGTCGAACCGACCGGATTTTCTGGAATGCGGTCAGGGCTCACCTGAAGTATAGCAGCGGCGGCCGGGAAGTTACTCTGATGCGGCCTGGTGCTTCGGCTTGATATATTCAAAGACCTTGACGACTTTTTTTACGCCCTTGATGTTTCTGACCCGTTCGACAGTAGCATCGGCTTCATCGGGGGTGACCAGGCCCATCAGGTAGACCGTCTTGTTGCGTGTGACCACCTTGACACGAGTAGGATCGAAGCCCTTCTTTTTGATTTTAAACAGGCTTGTTTTGGCCTTGGTGGTGATGATCGCGTCGGCCGTGCGGGCACGGTTGCTTGCGCGTTCACGAATCAGCAGCTCGTTCTGCACGCGTTTTACTTTCGGGATCTGGCTGATGATCTTTTCCGCCCTGGCTTTCATCTCGGCAGTCGGCGTTTCCCCGGTCAGCAGGACGACCCGGTTATAACTGGTGATGTTGATATTGGAACGTTGGCGCAGTTCCAGGTCCTTGGAGATCCTGGCAGCGCCCTTGAATTCAATAGCTTGATCTTCGACCACGGTGCCGACAGTCCTGCGGTCATGAATCGCACTGGCTGCTCCCCCCGCAATGATGACGCCTGCGCAACCGCTGAGTATCACCGGTAACAAGATAATCAAAAAATAGCATCGAACAATTTTATGGTTCATTTGTCACTCCCATTCAATCAGGCGAAAACCACTCCTGTGTTTGTTGTAGTGGAATTGCCAAGACCGGGCGGACCATGCAGCCCGACCCTGTTTTCCCTTGCCTGTACGGGCACTAATATACCAAAGTGTGCCTGCGAATCAATAGCAGCGGTATCAATTCCAGGCCGCGAAAAAGGCGTCTTTGATCCAGTGGATTTCCGGGTTTTGGTCACACAGCCGGGTGATGCCGATCACGTCGAAACGGCATTGGCGCTGATGCTGGCCGGTTTCGTACAGGTAATGCCGTGCGGTCTGCACGATTCGATGCTGTTTACTTTTACTGACCATTTCCAATGTGCTCAACAAGTCATCGTCATTGCGGGATTTGACCTCGACAAAGACCAACAGTGACTGCTGACGCACGACCAGGTCGATTTCGCCCTGATCACAGCGATAGTTTTTGCATTCCAGGCTAAAACCATGCCGTTGCAGGTAAGTCCAGGCGAGTGTTTCCGCTTTGGCGCCCAGTGCATGGGTGCTAGCCCGCATTTCTCACCACCCACCCTACCTTGCCTGCGCGCAAAACCGATTGTTTGCGGTGACGGTCGCGTGCCGATTCACTTTCTGGCTGCCGAGGCGTTGGGTAGCGACGATTCGGTGCGGTCCTGGATCACGGTGGCCTTCCCATTGATGATCTTGGCCCACTGCAGGGTGCGCTTGATCTTGTTGTTTTTATCGACGGACAGCTTTCCTGTATGGCCATCGAAACGTTCATAGGGCTGTTCCTTCAGCCATTGCAGGTACGGGATGATGTTGTAGGCATCGGCTCCCAGGGCATAGAAGCGTGAATAGTCGATTATTTTGTTCGGCCACAGTTTTTCGATCGCAAGCTTGGTGCTGCTGGGTTGACCGGAATGTCCCAGTGTCCAAGGAATATCGCAAAAGATCAGGCCATTGAGCTCGACATCCTGGCGCTTGTTTTCGACCCCCTTGTACGCATGGGACGTGGCGTAGATAGGGAGATTCTTGGCGTGGTAGAACCGCAGCTGCGGTGCGATCAACCGCGCCGAGCGTGGGTGTGCGGCGATAAAAATAAAGTCCGCATCATGGCGTCTGCGCGGTGTAAAGTGAATCTTGACGCTGTCGAGCGCACTGCGCAGCTCATTGTAGCGGTCTTTCGATTCGTTGAGCTTCAGCAGTGCCTTCAGTGTCCTTGAATAGTCACTTTGCGACAGTTTGTAGGTCCCGTGGCTCAGCAGCTTTCCCCCCAGCTGCAGGTAGCGTTCCTTGAATGCGCGCAGCACCCTGCCACCCCAGCCGGTGTCCGGAACGAACGCGATGGCCTGTGTCCTGTTGTCGAAGATCGCACGTTCTGCAACCTGCCGGGCCTCGTCTTCAGGTGTCAGGCCGAAGAAATACATGTTGGTGACGCCGGAATTGTGTTTGAGTATATTCAGTGCCAGGACGGGAACACTCAACGCGCCGCGATTGGCTAGGCGTCGGACATTGCCTTTGAGCAGCGGGCCGATGACGAACTCTGCGCCATTGGCAACGGCCTGGTCATAGACTTTGCCGATGTTTTTGCCCTTGGTGTCGTAAATACGGATCTGGATCTTCTTGCGGTCATTCGAGCCGGAAAAGTGTGCAGCTATAAAACCGTCGCGTATCGCGCTCGACGCCCTGCTGATACGGCCCTGCAGTGGCAGCAGCAGCGCCAGCCTGGACGGGCGCTGCTGTACATTTTTCAGCTTTTCGGTCAGTGTTCCAACGACGCTGTCTGCAGCCACATGTCCGGCATATTTCTGTTTCCACTGTTCAAGCTTGGTGTTGAACTGGTCCGGTGAGGAACTGGACTCCTTGTACAGCATAGCCAGTTCGATCCAGCCGGACATCGCCTTGCTGTCAGACTGTTGCAGCAGTGATTTCAATCCGGCCTGTGGGATAGGCTGCAGTGTCTTCCAGATTGCAGCGTGCACCTGTTTCAGTTCGTCGGCCTGGGCGAACTTCTCGGCACTGAAAAGTTCCTGCAGTCCCTGGATGCGGTTTCCAAGCTGGGAGAAAGCGCGCGCCCTGATCAGGTGCGACTGGATCCGCAGTCCATCCGGTATGGTGCGGTCCGGTTTGGTGGCAAAGCCGAGCGCCTTTTTCGGGTTTTGTTCTGACAGTGCGACTTCGGCGCTCAGCAGCCGGTAAGCGTACTGCAGGTTTTCCGTCAGGCTCGACGTGTCCACGCCGGCCAGTATGCTTTTGGCCTGTTCGTAGTACTTTCCTTTGATCAGGGATTTTGCAGCCTGCAGTTGCAGGGAGCCCCGCTGTGTCGGGTCTTCGGCCTCCTTTGCCTGGTCCAGGTAGCTTTGCGCGGTGGAAGCGTAGTCAGTGGGCTCGGTATCCTGTCGACCGTTGTCGGTTTCCGGCGCTTTGCCCATGCGTTTCTTATGCTGCGGGGACTTGCCCATGCGCGAACTGACGGGTTGTGCCCCGAGGTTCAGCGTCAGTACCATACCCAGGCCGACCACAAGGAGAACCCCTGGCAACCGGACGTTTTTTATTGAATCGAAGCGTACAGTCATGTTGGTCCAACGTCTATGAGTGTTACAGTTTCTACCTATTTTTAATGTCAAGTGTGTCATAGATTGCTCTGTTTATCCAGTCACTGGCGCGCCTTTTTCACCACCGCCTGTTGCGGGACGGCGCAAGGGTGCGTCCTTGGGGGCTGTCGTGACCGAGGCGGGCTGGCAAAGCACTTTGTTTTCAATCGTTTTTGGTGCAAGATAGGATTCTGGTGGCGTTCAGTGATGGCAAAGGTATTGGCATGTCAGGGATTCTCTACGTAGTGGCGACCCCGATCGGTAACCTGTCCGATCTTTCACGGCGTGCCGCAGAGACCTTGTCCGCAGTCGACCTGATCGCTGCCGAAGACACCCGTCACAGCAGGATCATTCTTGCGCACCTGGCACTTCGCAAGCCGGTGGTCTCGTACCATGCACACAATGAAGCACAGCGCAGCGCGGAACTGCTGCGGCGTTTACAGGCGGGAGAGCAGGTAGCACTGATTTCCGATGCTGGCACGCCGTTGGTCAGTGACCCTGGTTTTCGCTTGGTCGATCTGGCCCATCGGCATGCGATCCCGGTGGTGCCCGTGCCGGGACCGAGCGCAGTGATCACTGCGTTGAGTGCCGCCGGGCTGGCAACCGACAGGTTTACGTTTTTGGGGTTTCTGCCGTCGAAGAAAAAAGCCCGGCAGGAGTTGTTGCGCTCGGTTGTGGATGCCGGCCAGACGCAGGTCTTTTTTGAATCCAGTCATCGTATTCGCGACACGCTGTGTGATTTTCAACGCTGTTTCGACAACGCGAGGTTGATGGCGATCGCACGCGAGCTGACCAAACAGTTCGAGGAAATCGTGCGTCTGCCGGTTGGTGAAGCCGTCGACTGGCTCGACAGCGACGCCAATCGCAGCAGGGGTGAGTTCGTGCTGCTGTTGTCCGGTGTCGAGGTACCGGCCTGTGACGCCGGTCGGCAAAGCAGTGAAATCGACAGGTTGATCACATTGCTGCAGCCACAATTGCCGTTGAAGAAGGTGGTCGAGATCTGTGTCGACTATTTTGGCGTGCCGAAAAACCAGGTCTACCGGATGGCACTGGAGCAAAAGAAAAAGAACTAGCCCGCCTTTCTCACCACCCTTCTACTGCCACGGCGTAAGTGTGTCGTACGCACCACGCCCTGTGTGAAGTACTTTGACAGGTCGTGACAATGCCAACCCCCGCCTGAATGCTCCCGCGGTCCGCAAGCTTTTTTCTGCGCCGCCTCTGAGCGAGGCAATGTTGCAGAAAAAACT
>JALUUZ010000296.1 GCA_027021095.1 Gammaproteobacteria bacterium | reverse complement strand
CCGAGGAGCGCGCAGGCATAGCCGGCACTATGTCGAGCACTCCGACCGAGCGAAAGCCAGCCAGGGCGTGCCATGGCGCCGTCGCAGTAGAAGGGTGGTGAGAAATGCGGGCTAGGAGCGGCAGGGTCGCGGGTCGTTCAGCGAATGCTTTCCAGGTATTTGCCGACGAAATTTCCGTCTTGTTCACCATTGGGCTTGGTGATGACCCAGTCGATCAGTTCGTTTTCGGGAAAAGAATAGGCCTGCTTGAAACGATAGCCACTGACGTAGGAAGGTTTATTGAAGATAAATCCCTTGACGATGCCGTGTTTTATTTCATGCACCGAAATAAAGACCTGTTCTTCGACTCCTTTTTGGTCACGGATGCGTGTTACCAGGAAGAAATAATGTCCTTCCGGCAACGTGTTCTGCCAGCGTTTTTTTGCTTCCGGGTAGGTTGCACGTGCCTTCTTGATATAAGGCTCCATTTTTTTGTAGAGCCGCTTGATTTCGGACCCCTTGGCATAGACCGGGCGGTCGATCGGGCGGATCGACGGTTTCAGCTCACGCGCAGTGGCCGGATGAAACACTGCCTGCAGCACCAGGGAAACCATCAGTGAAAGTGTTGAAAGCCTGCTGATCAAGAAAACTGCTCCTGTTGCTATAGTGATTTGTGGATAGACACTATATTGAAATAATAATCGATAATACTGTTGATATTCAAATACACGACCAAGGGTATGACCACGAGAAACAGTACGCCGGCAAGATAGGTGACGAGACTGTAGGGTTTCGGTGGCGGCCCGTAGCGGTTTACCGATTTTTCGCCGGGCAATACGCAGTAGGCGATCACCAGCATCGACAGTGGAGGTAAAAACAGCAGCAGCGCCAGCCACGGGGATTTACCGATATCACGCAGGCGTCCCATTGCAATCAACAGTAAGGCGATCAGCCAGACCGACACGCCGATAATAATATACACGAGCGGATTGAGCTGGAAACCGTTGTCGGTGACAGCCTCGGAGTTGAACAGGTTGAGTATCAGCCACACGAACTTGTCTGTTGCTGAAATAAACAGGATGCTCAGAAAGGTGGCAGCAAAAAACACGATGGCCGAGCGGAACCGGTCGAGCCTGCCAACCAGTGACAGAAAGGCCGAATAGTTATGGCTGTAGGACTTGCGCCACGATGCGGAACCATACACTTCTGGCGATTTGTCGATCTGCGGGGTCTTGTCCTGGTAGCGCCCGCGCTCAGGGTAGATCTTGATACTGGTGTCTTCAGTGTTGTTCGCACCGCTGTCGTCCAGATCGATGGTATTTAATGTCGGTTCAACTTTATCACTCATTACGTTTCCGGTAACTGCTTGTTTTCCTGTTTGATTCAGGCCGTTTTTTTACCAGCGCCTGGTGTTGTTTTGCTCAGTCGTATATCACTATGCCAAACGCATTGTAGCCGGTCAATAGCCGATTATACACGGATTGTCACGGTTTTCTTAGTCAATGCAGAGTTTTACGTGCACGATCCCGAGATCAACTTTTTCCAGGTTTGTTGCCTGGTGGTGTCATGGTAAAAGGAAAGGGGGCAATTTTTCCTTCGCCTGTACCTTTTGTAGGGATAATCTTGTTGCTGCCGTGTTTCTCGACTTCGTCTATACGGATTATAGACTGCATCGGAATATAGGTGCGTGTGACCCCCATAAACTCGTTTTTCAGTTTCTCCTCGGTCGGATCCACAAGCAGCTCGGTACGCTTGTCAAAGATGATGTCCTCGATTTCGACGAAGGCGTACATATTGCTCTGTGCGACATGGTGCGCATAGAGCTCATAGACGTTGCCCTGATTGTAAAAGTTGATTCGGTAAATGCGTTTCTTTTCCACGATAGTATTTTAGCCGATCGTCGTTGATTTGTTCAGTCCGATTGATACAGTAACGGACATATCATTGATATGCGGGTTGTCGTATGCTGTTTTCAAGCCACTATTTTACCGCAATTCTGGCGCAGTTTTTATATAAATTCAGATTGGAAATCAATGGTTTATCATGCCATCGGTTTTGCGGGCCGTTTGCTGTCCAATATCTGGGACTGTCTTGATCCTGATTATTGCCGGGCGATACCCGGCCCGCATTCCCCTTCCTGTGGCGACGGCTCAATGGCACGCCGCGGCCGGCATTCACTCTGAGCGGTCGTCTGCCTGTTTGTCATCCTTTTGCATGCTGCCCAACTGCTTGCTGACCCCGTAGGCCATCAGGCCAAGCAGCAGCACCGCGCTTGCCAGGATGGTCCACAGCAGCCAGTTTCTTTTCCGGCCGGTATCAGTCTGTGCCGGTTTTTTTGCGACGGGTTTGTATTTTGTATTGCGCACGGCTGCCTGGTAGCTAGCGGTGCCGGGCACCAGTTTTTTGCCGTGCACCGACTCGATCAGCTTGTTCAACGAGTCGAAATCGAATTTCGCATGCTGAATTTGCGGTGAACCGTAGGCGAGTGTGTAAGGTTTCCTGCCCTGGGCGATAAACAGCAGATGTTGTGCAATCCAACTCGCTTTGACCGTAAGTGTCGACAGTCCCGGTGGGAGTTGGTCGCTGGGAACACGAAGGTAGAGTTGCCTGGTCACGGTCGGGCGGAACTTTATGTCCCGGTTGCTCAGGGTGAGGCGCGCCGACCTGATGCGGTAGAGTGAACCCTGCCACAGTTGTTCGAGTTTTGTCTGCTGTTCGATCTTTTTATGATTGCGGATCAGCGACCAGGCAGACCTGGGGAACAGTACGGTAGCGCTGAGTGCCATGTTGTCGTCGGGCAACTGCAATTGGAGTGTGTCTACAGGGGCCAGTGTTCCCAGGTCGGCTTTGAAATAAACATAAGCCTTTTGTTGCTGTGCCGCGACAGGCGGCTGTACTCGACGCATTTTCACCTCGTGCCAGTAGCGCTTCGTATTGGTGGACTGGTAGTGATTGACCACCTGTGCATTGACGCTGACGATGTGTATCGCCGGCTGCCCTTCCGGCCAGCGCAGACGAAAATATTTTGCCTTGTAGCCTGGCAGGTAGAGCCTGTTGCGCACCAGCCTGTGTCCCTTGTGGCTGAGGCGTGCCAGTGAGTCCCGGCCTGCGTGACGCCAGGTCTTGAGGTCGTTGCTGTATTCGACGATGATGTCAAAAACCTGTGCCTGGTCGTTGTTGCTCCAGTCGATTTGCAGCAGCCTGGCAGGCCTGCGCAGTCTGCTTGCATCGATCACGTACATTGCCGCATTGTGGTTACCGGTGCGCTCGTGTTTTGACGAGTTTATCCAAGCCAGTGTGCCGCGATTGTTTCTGTGGAAGAACAGTGTCAGATCGCCGGCTCTGCGCCCCGGCTTGCGGACGATTGGAAAAACAGGCAGGCTGACAGTCTTGATCTTGGTATAGCGTTTCGTCTGTGGTTTGCGTAAGGCGTAAGGGACGATTGTGCCATCGGCATTGAAAATCCGCAAATCACCTGCGTCACGGGCCTGTATGCCCCGGTAGACTTCCTTCGGCAGTGGCAATTGGTAGACTGGATGATTCCCCGGCGTGACCAACGGCATGGTGTACATGAAGTTGTACGGTTTGAGGGTATCGGCGGCAGCGGCACCGAAGCTGTACAGCCAGAGCAGCAGGCCCGCATTGATGGCTTTCACTGGTTTTCCTCCTTTGGCATGCGTGGCGGCAGTGGCGCCAGGTAACTGATGACCAGCAGCAGCACGCCGACACCGATGAACGAGGCGATACGCCACAGCGTACCGCTGTTGGAAAGATCGATCAGCACCAGTTTGACGATGACCACGACCAGCAGCGCGAAGCCGCCGAACCAGACCTGGCGGTAGTGCCGCCGTGTGGCAAGGAACATCGTCAGCAGCGCAAGCAGTGTCCACAGGATCGAGAAGGTGGCTTGTGCCAATGCAGACGTCACCATCGCCTCCAGTTCGAAGTCGATCCCGCCCCAGTGTCCGAGCGTGCGTACGATCATACTGTTGATCCAGGTAAACAGTGCCAGGCCGATGGTGACCGGCGAGCTGAACAGCCTGGTTGTGTACGGGTCGTGGAGCTGGTGTCGCTTCAGTGCGATCAGCCACCAGGCGATTGTCAGCAGAACGAAGGCCTGGGTCAGTTCGAGCGGGTTCAGCAGCGGAATATAGCGGATCGGTGCTGGATCGGCATCGCTGAGGAAGGTCGAAACCAGTAACCAGAGCAGCAACAGCAGGCCAATGCATCCCGGAGCGTTGTACAGGTAGGCACGCAGGTGTCTGCCACAGGGCCAGGCAAGGCGCTGCGACAGCTGGATAGAGAGGGACAAGAAAGCTGTGCCAAGCAGTCCCATTGTCACCAGCATCCAGGTTTGTTTCGACCAGGCGGCAGCCTGTGACAGCCAATGTACTGTATGCCAGCTGGTTTCCAGGACGATGACGAAAAATACAGTCAAACTGATCACTGCGTGAAGCGTGGTTGGCCGCCATTCGGGCCGCTGTTTTTCCCGCAGGTAAAACAGCAGGTAGAACAGCAGCAATGAGCCTGCCCAGCCGAGGTAGCCGCTGTGTGCCAGCGGGTGTGCAAGCCCTGGTTTGGAAGACATGACGCTGAACAGGCTTTGCAACAGCAGGTAGCCGAGCATGACCAGCATCGTCAGTGGGACCAGGTAGACGGTCCGTTCCAGTGCAGCCAGCCGGGTGATCCTGGCAAACGAATAGAACAGGCCGCTGGAAACGACGACGAACAGCATCAGCAGGCCGGTGTGGTCAGTATAGGGCGCGGGAAGGTAACGCAGCAGTTCCACCAGCCCGGCACCAAACCACCAGGCCAGGGACCAGACGATCAGCAACGGATAGACCGAATACTCCTGGCTGTGAATGGCCTGGCGGTTACGGTGCAACAGCAGCGCAGTCAGCATGCCCGCGACCGTGATCAGCAGCCCGCCAAGGTAGAGACTGTTGAATACGGGCAGCGGCGCGGGCAGGTTGGTTGCCTGCCCCGCCTCGAAAAGGCTGCCAAGATCGAGGCCGGGAGTGAAGTGCAGCAGAAAGGCGCCGCCGGACAGGAACTGCAGCAGCACACCAAATATTCGTGGCAGTAGTCTATGCTGGCGAATTCCGATCCACAGGATTGCGGCACCTTCCAGTGCCCAGGCGGCCGAGGTCCAGCGCCCATCCAGCGCCATCGGGACTGCCAGTGTGCCGAATACGATCCCCAGGCCCAGGGTCGCTTCGCCAAACAGCCGGTAGTAACCCCGCTTGGTACGTGCAAACAGGATGCTGATCAGCAGGTAGAATACCGCGAAGCCGAGCGCGGTGAATGCGAGGCCGAATTCATAAGGCCTGGTGATTACTGCCTGTACGCCGAATGTCAGCAGCGGTGTGCCAAACACCAGTGACCCATCGACATAACCCTTGTTGTGCTGTGGTTGGCGCAGCGCAAACAGGATCGCGATCAGCACGAACTGCAGAAAGAAAGCCAACAGGAAAAACTCGATCGGCCAGAACATCTCCGGGCGGTATTCGCGCACCCCCCACAGCAGGCCGACGCTGAACGTAAAGACAAAGCCAATCATGTTCAGTGAACGCCAGGATTTGAACCAGGCGATTGCCAGAATACCGGTATTCAGCAGCAGGTAATAGGAGAATAACGGCTGGTAGGCGCCGCTGCCGGTGGACGTCAGCAATGGCGCCAGGTAACCGCCGATCGCTCCCATGGCGGCCAGTATCCTGGAATTTTGCAGGATGGCCAGGATCGCCGAGAAAGCGCAGACCAGGAACAGCAGCACGAAGGCCGCGGTGGGCGGCAGGATCGAAGTGAATTTCAAGGTGCCGATGATGTCGAGGTAGAGTATACCGACGCCGGCACCCTGCAGCCCCATTGCGTAGTCGTGGCGTTTGTTGCGGAGCTTCCATCCTGTACCGAGCAGCACCAGCGCGCCGGCACCGACCAATGCCAGGCGGAGCGAAACGGGGAACAGGTTTTCTTCGACCGCATACTTGATCAGGAAGCCCACACCGATAAAAAGGATGATGATACCGATGCGCAGCAACGCGTTTTCGCCGCTGAAGAACTTACCCACCTGTTCGGCCAGTGCAGTGGCCTGTTGCTCTGCCCAAGGGGTGTCGTGACTGGCGTTTGCTTCGCCGGAAGCCGCCTGCTGCCGTGCAGGCGGTGCGGCCTCCGGTTTGCGGGCTGCGGCGGCAGGCCTGCCGACGGCCAGGTTGTCTGCCTCGGCGCCTGCCGGTTTTTCATGTGCCTGTTCTTTTTGCGGTTGCGGATCGGACGCAGGCTGTTGTACCTGTGGCGCTGAGGCCGCTGGTGCCGGAGCCGCTGGCTTCGAAGGCATGGTTTCTGCACCGGTGGTATCCGGTGTCGTGTGTGGAGTGAATGTCTTGTGTTCATCCTGTGACTGCAGTGATTTCTGCGCCGTGACCTGGGAGGGTTCGCTGGTGGCCGTGGCAGTCAGTTTTTCTATTTGGTACTGCAGTCTGGCAATATTGAATTTCAGGTTGCTGAGCCTTCCCAGCAGGTAACCCAGCATGCCCCCCACAATGATGGTGAACAGCAGGGATGATTCAGTGATATAGACGATCAAGCTGCCGATCACGCCGAACAGAATACCTAAAAATACAGCCATGAGTGAAAGTCCCGTTATTCGAAATTGCAGTGACCGTCGCGCAGACGGCGGTTTGGAACTCCAGCCCGTATTTCTCACCACGTTCGTACCACGACGGCACTGTGGGGCACCCTTGCCCGGTCTCGCCGTGAACGGTGGTGCGCAATACGGCCTCAAGGTTCCCTGATATTGTTTCCTGCAATTGCACGAGGTTCAATAGTGCAATCAGACTATCATGAAACGGCTGTCGATCACAGTCGACCGGGTGCCAGGCTGTTTATTTAGACTTGGCGGTACGTGGCGGATCGTCCGATGGTTTCCAGCGTGCCAGAAATTGCAGAAAAAGTGACTTGGAATAGTTGTCGTTGTCCAGTAACTGCGTGGTATCCTGCGAGTGAATAACCCTGCCGTTCCTGTCCGCGACGAAGAAGTGCGGGAAGCCGAGGTACTTGGGGAACGTCGACAGAAACTTTTCATTCTTGTTTTCGTCACTGTAGTTGACTTTCAGCAGTACGAAGCGTGAGTGCAGCGCCTTGTAGACCTCCGGATCGGAATTGATGAATCGATCCATTTTTTTGCACCAGCCGCACCAGTTGCCGCCTACCAGGATCAACACTCTTCTGTTGCTGGCCTTGGCCAGTTGTATCGCCCTGGCGCCATCGGTGAACGGGTTGCGCTTTGGATCATAGACCAGGCTGAATGCCGGAAGTTTCAGACGGTCAGCATTGCCGGTGGCAGCCGCCTGGTGGGTTTTAGTATGTCCGGACGTGAGTACCAGGGCGGACAGCACGAGCAGGAATAGAAGTTTTTTCATCGGCCGGTTCGGATCTCGTTCTAAAATGGGTACCTTGTTTGTCGGACCTGTGACCTGGTCAAAGGTTCCTTATTTTAGCACAAGGTTGAAACGAGATAAATCGGTGGAAATCAGCGGCTGCAGCTCCTGCTTGATATAGACAGAGACACGATCGCCGTAGTCAGCCAGCAGTTTCAGCATCTGTTCGACATGCCGGCCCTGTTCCGCACACAGCGATTCGACACGTAAGGTCAGCCTGGTCGCAGTCTTCTTCATCAGCTTCTTCAGCTTTTTGGCGGTTGGAACAAGGAAGCGTTCCGCGTTGCCTCCCTGCAGTTTCAATAACAGCGTGATGCACGGGTGGTCAGTGTGCGAAGACAGTGACACCGCCTGGGGTGCGGCCAGTGGAAAGGCCCGCCTTATCCACTGCACGATCCGGATCGCAAGCTGGGTGTCTTTGTCGCGGCTGTCGCGGAAGTGCCGGGTCATATAGTTCTGCATCGACAGGCCGGCAATCCAGTCGGTGATGACATGGCTCCACTGTCCTGGCCGGGAGCGGTACAATGTGTCGATAAAACGGATTATCCTCGTCGGCCGCCCGCGCAGGAGTCCCTTGGTGAAGAAGCGCCAGGCGATTGCGAGTTTCTGCCTCGTGGTATAGCTGTCCTTACGCGCGGAAGTCGCCAAGTAACGCATTTTGTTGTTGATGCGCCGGGCGATATTGCGATCCGAAAACAGGCGCCAGAGCAGTGCCTGGTAGCGTTGCAGCATCTCATCGTAAGACATGTTCTTGGGAATGACATTGGTGCCCAGCTTGGTGTTGTCCGACTGATTATGGTCTTGCAGCAGGCGGCCTTCCCGTTGCAGCCGTTCGTACAACGGGGTTTTCGGCAGTGCCATCAGCAGGCCGATCATTGCCACCTGGATCCCGGATTCGATGATAAACCGGTACTGGCGTTCGAAAGTCTCCGGTGTGTCATTGTCGAAGCCGATGATGAACCCGGACAGCACATCGATGCCGTTGCGGTAGAAGTTGTGTACCGAATCGAGTATATCGACCTTGACGTTCTGGCTTTTCAGGGTGGTTTTAAGCGCCTCTTCGTCCGGCGTCTCGATCCCGAGAAAGACCCAGGCAAAACCGGCGTCTCGGAACAGTTGCAACAGTTCCTGGTTGGAAGCCAGGTTGATCGTTGCCTCGGTGCCAAACCGGAATTGATAGTGATGACGTCGTTGATAGTCGATCAGAAACAGCAGTAATGCTTTGGCTGCTTTTTTGTTGCCGATGAAATTGTCGTCGACGAAAAACACGTTGCGCGCGCCCTGTTCACGCAAAAGATCCAGTTCGCGCCCGATCTGTGCCAATGACTTGGTCCTGGGTTTGCGCCCGAACATCACGATGATATCGCAGAATTCACAGCGGTAAGGGCAGCCACGTGAAAACTGCATGCTGACACTGGTGTATCGATCGAGTTTCAGCAGGTCGAAACGCGGTGTCGGCGACTTGGTGATGTCGACGGTGTCGGTTTCGTGGTACAGCGGCCTGGTGGTGCCTTCAAGATAATCCCGGCAGAACTGCGGCCAGATGGCTTCTGCTTCGCCGGCAACGACCGTGTCAGCCAGGGTCTGGTAGCGTTCCGGGCAAAGTGACGCAAAACTTCCACCGGCGACAGTGTAGTAGCCAGCGGCATTGTAGTGCTCGAGCAGCTCCTGCTGGCGCTGGAACTGTACCCCCATGCCACAGACACCAACGATTTCCGCGTCCGGCTGCAAGGGTACTGTCTCGATGTTTTCATCGACGATCTCGATTTTCCAGTCAGCGGGACACAAGGCTGCCAGGGTGGCCAGGCCCAGCGGGGGGTTGATGCTGCGCTTGTCGGTCAGTATCTGCTTGACGGCCCATTGCAGGCTCCAGAAACTTTCCGGAAATTTCGGGTTGATCAACAGGAGTTTGACAGGCTTTCTGGTGTCTTTCATCTTTCAGCTCCGGAGTGACGGGTTGCTGGTTTCCAGCCCGGATCTCTCACTCCCTCACTACGCATTACAGTGAGCAACAAGGGCTGGCGGCGAACCGGCGCCAGGATCGACGCCGGCAAAACTCAGCAGTGTAGGCTGCCGGGCCTGTCTCTCCTTGATACAAGTCAATTGCACCATGCAAAAACAGCTGAAATAAATTGAACTTTTTTCTTGACCGGGCTTGTGCCACGTATTTTAAAACCGACCAATAATCGGCTTTAAAATAAAGCGAACTGATTCTGCCTTGCATGGTCTACCAGTTTGTTCATGCTGTATTTGATCAGGCTTGGCCGTACAATGTTTGTGTTGACTGCATTGCATTGGCCTGAGACAGAAAAGTGCAGCGTCTATACAACTAAACCAGTTTATGGTGGAGGATCTACATGAAAAACAGCGATTTGACTAAAGGTGCACTGGCCACGGTGCTGGCGATGGGCATGGCAGTGGGTTCCGGTGCAGCAGTGGCCGGTAAAAAAGGGATGGAGAAATGCATGGGGATCGCCAAGAAGGGGATGAATGATTGTGGTACCAGCAAGCATGCCTGTTCCGGCCAGTCCAAGGTCGATGGCGCGCCGGACGAGTGGGTCTATGTGCCCAAGGGTACTTGTAACAAGATCGTCGGTGGCGTAGTGAAAACCAAGAAAAAGTAAGTCGGTCAATGAGTGATCAAAAGACGCTCCCTGGTTCCGGTACCCTGTTGCAGGGTGCCGGGCTTGGGCTGCGTTCGATCCATTACCAGTTGATCGAACGCCAAAAGCCGGCCATCCCGTGGTTTGAGGTGCTGGTGGATAACTATCTGAACAAAGGCGGCGCAGCCTTGGCGCATCTGCGGCGTATCCGCCGCGACTACCCGGTCAGTTTTCATAGCGTGGGGATGTCGTTGGGGTCTGCCGATCCATTGAACCTGGATTACCTCGCTGCGTTGAAACGACTGGCAGTGGAATTTGAACCGGCGCTGGTATCGGATCACCTGGCCTGG
>JALUUZ010000295.1 GCA_027021095.1 Gammaproteobacteria bacterium | reverse complement strand
CTGAAAAATGTGTTCTATCATTTCGGCGAACGCTCGATCCACATCAAGGTCGACAAGATCAATGGCTATTCCACCGGGCTGGTGGAAGACAAAGTCAGCAAGGGGAAAAAGGTCTACCCGTGGATCAGGCTGATTTTCTATCCGCCGTTCGTGTTTTTACGTTCCTACCTGTTCAAGCGCAATTTTATCAACGGCTGGGCCGGTTTTATCACTTCGGTGACCATGGCCTTCTATGCATTCCTCAAATACGCCAAGCTCTATGAACACCACCAGGTCGAGAAGTACGGCAACAGCCTGTTGCCGCCGGGCGCGCCGCCACTGCGGCCCGGTAACGAAAAGGCATCCGGCAGCTAGCACGGACGGCGATGCGCAGACTGCTGATGTTCTTGCACCGTTTTCTCCGCAGGCCTGCTTCAGGTATGGAGGTGCTGGTGATTCAGCCGTTTCCCGGGATCGGCGATGTGATCTGGTTTCTGCCGCATATGCATGCCCTGGCCGAGGAGCGTGGGCCGTTGACATTGATGACCAAGCCCCGTTCCTGTGCGGATAAGCTGCTGGCCGGGGACCGTCGGATCAAGCGGGTCGTCTGGCTCGAGCGCAACCCCGGCAGGCATGACGGGATCAGGGGTTTTTTCCGGCTGGTCGGAGAAATCCGGCGCCGACGTTATACCGAGGCGTGGTTGTTTCATCGCAGCAGCCGCTATGCCTGGGCTCTATACCTTGCCGGTGTCCCTGTTACCTATGGTTACGGCCGAAAGTGGCAGCGCTTTCTGCTGACCCATGACGCCGGTTTCCTCGATGCGGAGCAGCTGCGTTTGCACGCGATCGACAAGGCAGGCCTGGTGCTGGAAAAAGCCGGAGTGCCGTTCGTACACCGTGAACCGGATTTCTTCGTCAGTGCGGCAGTCTTGCAGGACGTGGCCCGGCATTACGGATTGGAACCAAAAAGGGGGAACGGCTCCACGTGCACCCCGGCGGGCAGGTGTGCCGTCTTTGCGCTTGGCAGTTCAAGTGCGCAGAAGCAGTGGGGCCGGGAAAACTTTCTCGCGTTGGCACGCTGCCTTGGTACGCGCGGGGTCGACAAGGTTTTCCTGGCTGGTGGTACGGCGGAGCAGGAAATGATGCAGTGGATGCAGCAACGGCAGGAAACGGATGCGCCGGAACTGGTCAGCCTGATCAACCTGCCGTTTGCACGCCTGGCAGCGCTGATCAAGTGTACGGACTTTTGTGTCGGCAACGATACCGGCATACTCAATCTTGCGGCGGCTGTCCGCGTGCCGACCTACGGGCTTTTTGGTGTTACCCGGCCACTGACCAACAGTGCGTCCCTGTTTCCGGTGACGCCGCCTGCGGACACCGGCATGCAGGGTATCAGCGTAGACAGTGTCGTTGGGCTGCTTGCACGAGATCAGCGGATTGCGCCGGCTTGAACAGGGGCGGCGATTATTCCGGGATGGCCAGCAGCCGTTGCAGCACCCGTTCGGGATCGAGCAGCTTCATACAGGAGTGATGGTCGCAGGTCTTGCGAAAACACTTGATACAGGGCAGTTCCTGTTCGCTGGCCTGCAGCGCGGCTACGTGCGCGCCGCCCGGGGTATCGCGGTCCGGGTTGGTCGGGCCGAAAAGCATCAATAACGGCTTGTCGGTCGCCGCCGCGACGCGTGCTGTGCCGGTATCATTGGCGACGATATAACGCGCCTGTTCGCACAAGGGAATGATGTCCAGGATTTCGGTCTGGCCGCACAGATTGACGATACAGTCGCTGCCGGCCGCCTGGACTATCTTCAGGCATTCGTCCATCTCATCGCCGGCGCCGACCAGCACGGATTTTTCTACCCCGTATGCCGTCAGCAGCTTTGCCAGCGCAGCGTAGTTGGCCGCCCCCCAGCGTTTCAGGTAGCCTTCGGCCTGGGAACCAGGAAAGAACACCGCGTAGCGTCCCGGCAGCAGCTTGTGCTGCTGCCGCAGTTTCTCGACCCGGGCGAGGTTGTCAGCCGAGTAGCTGAGTACCGGGATCATGGTGTTGGCCGGGATACCCGCGGCCTGCAAGGCGGACTGGCAGCGTTGGAAGGTGTTGCGGAGATTCTGCAGTGGCCGGATGTTGTACGGAAACTGTTGATTGTTGCCGATCCGGTAGCGGATACGGCCAGGCCCAAGGCTCAACAGTGTCAGCAGCATGCGTGAGCGGTCGTTGGACTGCAGGTCCACCACCAGGTCGTAGCGCTGGCGGCTGACCTGTGCCAGCCACTGGCGTGCAGCGTGGAATTTCTTCCCGGGTTCCCTGATATTGATGCTGATCAGT
>JALUUZ010000294.1 GCA_027021095.1 Gammaproteobacteria bacterium | reverse complement strand
AACCCGGCACCGAGATCACCGTCTATTGGAAAGACGTCGCAAGAGGCCGCCACAGCTTTTCAATCGAAGACGGCAAGGTCATCGTGGCTTCCGATCCGACCGACGGTAAACAAAAAAAAATACCCTTGATGAAATTGAAATTCGTCGGCAAAGCCGAAACTGTACGACAGCTTACGCTGCCCCCTATTCTACGCCGTATCGACCCGATCGATACGCGCGGGGCGAGAATCCAGCAACTGGTACTCGAGCACACGGCGCCAGGTACTGAAGGGACGGTCAGGTTTACGATCAACGGCAAGACACTGGCACAACTCAACAGCAAAAACACGCTCGATGCGGCTGTCGGCGAAGTCCAGGTCTGGGACCTGGTCAACAAGTCGACCGGCGACTATCCCTTTCATCTGCACGGATTCCACTTCCAGGTACTGGGGACCATAAAAAAGGACAAAAACGGCAATACCACCGAAATCATCGCTGCTCCGCCGATTGAAAACCGCGACGTGGTCAATGTCCCCGGTGCCGCTGACCACGAAGGCAGCAGCACCACGGTCAGAATCGCGATCAAGTTCGATCACGGCGACCCGAAGGCCAGCAACCTCGTGGCCTACGGCGGATTCAACGCAGTCGACAACAAACCCGGCGGCCCGTCAGGCAAGCGCCATTCCGGCGGCTGGTTGTTTCATTCCAACATTCTCGAGCATGCCAACCTGGGCATGACCGCCTACATTGAAATAAGAGACCATACCACGTACAAGAAACCAGGCAGAAATACACGAGTCCATCACCACAAGATACACAAAGGTCATGACATCAAGAAAACCGAGCCCCATCTCGAACATGGTGACAACCAGAAAAAACAGGACCAGGCAACACCTGCAGACCCCAGCGCACAGGGACCTAAACCCGTTCGCGACAAACCAAGACCCCGCACCCGGGACAGGCGGATACCACGACGGGACAAGCGGTATGAACGGCGTTATAATCCAGACTATCCGCGGACTCCGCCGTCACAGCCGGGAAGACCTGTCTTTCCGTCACCGGAAAATGTATTTTAGAGGGCACCGGCCTGGTAGCATGCGTATCTGTCATCAGCGTTCGCAACCAAGACGGGATGCGGGGATGACCTGACCGACGTTCGAGACCGAGGAACGCGCAGGGCACAACCAAAACTATTTGGCACCGAGCGGTCTGAATACACGACGATCGAGGGGGAACGATGAAAACCATACTATTGCTGCTGTCCTTTTTTATGTTTATGCTGACAGCAACGACCCAGGCACAACCGAAAAGTGCCCAGGACCAATGGTGGTGGAACGATGCTTGGTGGGATAGGGGCTATATCGCTCCTCCCAAAAACTACGAAATCCAGACCAAGTGGATCAACTACAAGAGCCGTGGGCAGGAAATTCCGGCACTGCTGATCCGGCCCAGGAAAAAAGGCAAATTCTATCCAGTCCTGTTCCAACATGGACGCCGTGGTCTGGATGAAATGGTGCAACGTCATGCCAAACGCCTGGCGGCACGCGGCTTTGTCGTGCTTGCCCCGGATATCTACAAGGGCAATTTTATCGGTGCTTTCCCGATCGAACACGATTATAAACTAGAGCAGGACGTCAACCAGGCCCTGACCGTGCTCCTGCAGCGGAAAGATATCATTGGCAAGAAGGCCTGCCTGTACTCGCATACCCGGGGTGGTTACTACACACTCAAGACCGCTGTCACCTTCAAACGCCAGCAGCAAGACGCAGCCTGCTATGTGTCCTACTATCCACACCTCCAGGATCCCAATGCACCTGAACCATTACAGGTTTACTCCTATGCCCCGGAAGTCAATGATCTCAAAATTCCAGTGCTGATTTTCATTGGTGACCGCGAACAGTACCAGCGGCGCCGGATCATCGAATCCTCGGTCAAGGCCTTGCAGGAAAGAAAGCGGAATGTCCGCCTGGTACTCTACCCGGGCGTCGGACGCGGATTCGATTTCCGGCCGCCCAATGTCCGTACGTTTGCCGATGACCTGGCGTCAAAAGACGCCATACAACGCGCGGCAAGGTTTATCCGCAAGGTGCTTGGCAAACAGCAATAGAGTTTATGGCGCTTATTGCAAATTTCTATCCTCGCCAGACCTGCCGCGCACTATACTTATCAATACACATAGAAGTTATCGCGACACATGGAAGTGTCAATCAATGAGTATCGCTGTAAATAATTGATTTTACAGGCTAGAAAAAAGCGGCTTTGCCTGGCCTGGAGGACAGGCGGCAAACGGTGCTTCCTGAAGGGAGGGCGCAATCATGACCATGA
>JALUUZ010000293.1 GCA_027021095.1 Gammaproteobacteria bacterium | reverse complement strand
TCTGCCGTGTTTGTCGTGGTGTTGGCATTGGTGGGCGGCTTTGTATTGCGCGATGCCATTCGCGAGAAGAAGGGTATCACGGCACCTCAGCGTAATCCCGGGCAGCTCAATCGTGTGGCGCGCTGGGTGCGTAACCTGCATATTCCTGGAACCATGGTCTATTTCAAGTGCATCGATGCCAGGATCTCGTTTTTGGTGATCGCACCGCTCGGCTTTGCGACCGGCTTGCTGGCCGCCTCGATCGCGGTCGGTGGATTCATCGGTGTGCCGGCGATGATCTATATTCTCGGGCTGCCGGCACTGACAGCAAGTGCCACGGAACTGGTGGTTGCGTTCGTGATGGGAATGGGGGGCAGTCTCTTCTATGCGATGGATGGGTTTGTCGATATTCGCCTGTCGATGTTGATTCTCGCCGGTTCGCTGTTCGGTATCCAGGTGGGTGCGATCGGTACGACTTATGTCAAAGACTACCTGGTCAAGACCGTCATGGCTGTGATCATGCTGTTGGTGCTGCTTAGCCGGTTTTTTTATATCCCTGGTTATTTGTCAGAGCTGAAAATGATTTCTCCGCTGGCGCCTGAGTTGATCGCAACATTGAACAACATAGGCCAAGGTGTGCTGGTGTTTGCCCTGCTGTTGGGTGCAGTGATGATCTTGCGGGCCTTGTCTTCCGGAATTCGTGCGCACCGGGAAATTCCGGAGACGGCAGCGGCGCCCGTGGCCGAAGTGGCCGAGAAACCGTTCGAACAGCTGTCACCGTTCGGGCGTTTCGAACGTTTCCTGGTGGCGACGGATGGTTCTGACTTTTGTGCCACCGCGGTTCGTGAAGCGATCGGCATGGCCAAGCAGTGTAACGCCGAGTTGCATATCATGTCACTGGTGGCTACCGGCGTGGAGCACGAAGGCCTGGGTGAGACACTGATCAAACAGGAACTGCAGGACAAGAGCGCGCACCTGGAGACGTTGAAGGCACAGGCGCTGAAAGCCGGAGTCAAGGCGGAAACACACCTGATCGAGGCGTCGGCCATTACCCAGGGGATCGTCGACCTTGCCGAACAACTCAAGGCGGACATGATCGTGATGGGCCGCCGTGGCCGCCGTGGCCTGGCGCGTATGCTGCTTGGCCGGGCGACGGCCCGGGTGATCGGCCTCGCGCATTGTAATGTACTGGTAGTGCCGCGCAGTGCCCGGATCAGGCTCGCTCACCTCGTGCTGGCGACTGACGGTTCGCGTCCTGCGGAGGCAGCGGCGATTACCGCAACCAGCCTGGCAAAGATCAGCGGTGCCAGTGTTACGGTGATTTCAGTCACTACACCAAGCCATGGGCCGGAGCGTCGTGCTGAAGCTGAACAAGTAGTGCACCAGGTCGTCGAGCATATGAAGTCAAAAGGCATTCGTGCCGCCGGCCTGGTACCCGAGGGCAGGCCTGATGACAGGATCGTGGCGACGGCAGCCGAAAAAACGGCTGACCTGATCGTGACCGGAAGTCATGGACGGACCGGGTTGCTGGAGCAGGTGTTGCTCGGCAGTATTACCGAGCGTATTTTGAATGCGACACCCTGTGCGGTGCTGGTCGTCAAGGGCGGTTGATCCGCCGACGCCGCATTGCCCGGGCAGTGAATGCGCATCGCCGGGGATCTGTTGCGGAAACCAGCCGGCTGCTTGGTGGAGTGTGATCGCAATCAAGATTGAACCTTGTTGCAGAGGGTTCGACTAATAAGTAACAGAGACCATTTCTACAGAAACCCGAATAAAGCAATCCGAGTTTCCTCAGATAAGCCCTGAGCCATCAGGCGGGAGGCGACGATGAAATCACTACCTTTCAATTTCAAAGAACGCATGATGATCGTGATTTTTGCACTGGCCCTGGTGCTGGGCTGAGATCACGCCGTTACCCACTTTTTTCACCGCTGTAAAGCACAGCATGAGTCCGGATCGGGGCCGTATGAATGCAGGCAGGCATCCTGGCTTGTATTGGTCCCCCGTACTCGTCAGAGCGCGACGGTCGATGGCATACCCTTGGGCCGTCGCAGCAGACGGGCGGTGAATAAGCCAGATAAGTGGTATTTATTACAACTAGTTGATATATATAGAAATATTGGTGGGGTCGGCCGCAGCTTGTCACCCACCCGCCGTATAATTGTCAATCATCAGGTGGAGATCGGTCACAAAACGAATAATTGCCTGGATTTGTGTGCCAAAGGTAATTGACTAATCATACCATGTATTATAATGTTCTAATCTCCTAATTTAGTTACGGTTATTATGACTGGGTTAGGAGTCTGAACCGTTGGATAAATCATCAATTGAAAAAT
>JALUUZ010000292.1 GCA_027021095.1 Gammaproteobacteria bacterium | reverse complement strand
ACCCGCCCTTGTGGCTGACCGGGATACTGGCACTGCTGATCTATATCAACTTCTTCCTGCACCACTATATCGACTACGACTTCAGGTGGTTGCTGCTGGGGGCCTTCATCCTGCTGTTTTTCCGCACCCGCCTGTACTATACGATTGCGGTGACCCGCAGAAGCATCCCCATTATCGTCGGCCTGGCGTTCGCCGCGACACTGATCTGGGTCGCTGAAAACCTTTCGACCTTCGCCAATATCTGGATCTACCCGTCACAACGGCACGGCTGGACCATGGTCTCACCACAGAAAATAATCGCCTGGTTGCTGTTGATGTCGATCAGCTTCGTGCTGGTCAGCGTCGCCAACCGGCCCACGGGGCCGGAACCGGGTTAGTGTGGTGCGTACAACGCACCCTACTTTGGTGCATGACATTTTCTTGGTGTAAATCCTTTGGTGCACTGCGTGCACCGTCATGACGAGGCGGGGTGCGTTGTACGCACCAACACTAAGATAAACCAAATGGTATCACGTGGCGATTCTTCTACACACGATATTGCTTTACCGTAAATCCTTTGGTGTGCTGCGCACACCATCACCACGGAGCGGGGTGCGCGAAGCGGGTCAGCTGTCCGCCCCCCAAGCTGGAACGAGCGTATGCGCTACACCAAGATGATCGAGAATCCGCGCGACGACAAAGTTGACGATATCTTCCAGTGTCCGCGGCTGCTGGTAGAACCCTGGATTGGGTGGCAGGATCACCGCACCGGCCTGCGACAGGTGCAGCATATTCTGCAGGTGTATGCTCGAAAACGGTGTCTCACGTGGTACCAGGATCAGCGTTTTCCTCTCTTTCAAGGTCACATCGGCGGCACGTTCGATCAGGTTGCCGCTGAGTCCGTTCGCAATCGAAGCCAGGGTACCCATGGTACAGGGGCAGACGACCATCGCGTCGGCCACGCCGGTACCGGATGCCACCGGCGCAGTCCATTGGTTGTGCGCGAACACCTGTAGCTGCTGCGGTGCCGCCTGGTACAGCTGCTGCAGCACCTTCTGTATCTCGCGCGGTTTACCCGGCAGCTTCAGCTGGGTTTCCATGTCGATCACGATCTGCCCCGGGGTCGAGATCATCAGGTACACCCGCCTGCCGGCGGCAAGCAACTGCTGCAGCAATTGCAGGCCGTACAACGCCCCCGACGCCCCGGTCATCGCCAGTGCAACGGTCTGTGTCTCGACGCTATCCTGCCCGGCCATCGTCAGCCTGCATTCAAGGCTTCGACCAGCCGGTGATGAATCCCGCCAAACGCACCGTTGCTCATGATCAGGATATGATCCCCCTGCCGGGCATTCTGCTTGACCGAATCGACGATCGCATCGATCGAGTCATAGACCGCCGCATTGGTGAGGCGGCTGACGGTATCTTCCAGGCTCCAGTCCAGGCCAGGGGGCTGATACAACACGACCTGGTCTGCGCCGGACAGCGAGGCGGCGAGCTCATCTTTGTGCACCCCCATACGCATGGTGTTCGAGCGCGGCTCGAGCAAGGCAATGATACGCTGTGCCCCGACCCGTCCCCGCAGGCCTGCCAGTGTCGTCGTGATTGCAGTCGGATGGTGCGCAAAATCATCGTAGACACGGATTCCATGAACCTCCGCCTTGAGTTCCAGGCGGCGCTTGACATTCTCGAACTGCGTCAATGCCTCGATCGACTTGGCGACCGGCACCCCGGCATGAAACGCCGCGGAGATCGCCACCAGCGCATTCTGCACATTGTGCCTGCCGATCAGCGCCCACTTGAGCCTGCCCTGGTTTTGTCCGTCGAGTTCGACATCAAACTCGCTGCCGTCGGCTGAAATCTCTGTCGCCTTCCAGTTGGCATCGCATCCGCCCTGGTCAGTAAAACCGAGTGTCGGAGTCCAGCATCCCATTGCCAGCAGATCCCTGATGTTGGCATCCGCCGCATTATAAATAATCTGGCCGTTCGGCGGCACGGTACGGATCATATGGTGAAACTGGCGCTCGATGTCCTCGAGGCTGGCAAAAATATCAGCATGATCGAACTCGAGGTTGTTGATCGCCAGGGTACGCGGCCGGTAATGCACGAATTTAGAACGCTTGTCGAAGAACGCCGTGTCATATTCGTCAGCCTCGACCACGAAATACGGTGCCTTACCGAAACGCGCCGACACGCCGAAATTCTGTGGTATGCCGCCGATCAAAAACCCTGGTGCAAGACCGGCATATTCCAGCACCCAGGCAAGCATGCTTGCAGTACTGGTCTTACCGTGCGTTCCGGACACCGCCAGCACCCAGCGCTCCTGCAACAGGTGCCGTGCCAGCCACTCCGGGCCCGAAGTATAGGACAAACCGCGCTCCAGCACCGCCTCGACCATGGGATTTCCACGTGACATCACATTGCCGATCACGACCATATCCGGCTTGGTCTGCTCGAGATGCTCAGGCTGGTAGCCCTCGAGCAACTTGATGCCCTGCTGTGCCAATTGCGTGCTCATCGGCGGATAGACATTCGCATCCGAACCACTGACCTGGTGTCCCGCCTCGCGTGCCAGCAGCGCGATACCGCCCATAAAGGTGCCACAAATACCCAGAATATGTATGTGCAATGCTACGTTCCTGCCCTAGTCGAAAAATTAGCTCTAGTATAATGAAATTACGGCGCTTTTGGCAGTTTTGCGGGAATAATCACGACGGCGCAATGGCGCGCCCTGGCTGGCTTTCGCTCGGTCGGTAAGCCAGCGTGTAAAGCCCTCTTCGCGTGATGCGATGTGATTAGTCGTGGTGGCGGTGCGTACAACGCACCCTACTTGCCTGCGCGCTCCTCGGTCGCGAAAGCCACCCAGGCCGCACCTTGCCCCGTCTCGCCACGAACGGTGGTAAGAAATGCGGGCCAGGACCAGACTGGCGTAAAAACACTCAGCTCACAGGCGTTAGCAGGCAAACTGTAAACCGATGATTTGCTGCCAATTATTCCAACATGTGACAAACCACCCAGTAAGTATCTTGACCTCAGTGATAGTCATGTTATTGTAATCGCAACCCTGACAGACTTTAGTCGAATCAAGTGTTTGGAGGCTGTTTTCTGCAATGAGGGTAAACAGGTCAGTACGCGGCGAACGCAGAAAAGCACCACGCACTACTCCCGTAAGAACGAATAATCTATAAGACACAGGTTGACGATAAAAATGGGCTCAGAAGAAAACACTACGAACTCAGAAGTATACGAAAACCAATCCAGACTGAAAGTCACTCCGCCGGAATCCAGGTTCTACCGCTGGGTACTGCAAAAGCTGATCAGCGCCGCCGGTGATCCGCCGGTCAGAATCCGGCTGTGGAACGGTACCGTGGTCTGCGCTCCGAATCACCGCTACACGATCAACATTCTGTCGAAATCCGCATTCTACAAATTACTGGTGCACCCGGACCTGTACTTTGGCGAATGCTACATGAGCGGTGAACTGACAGTGGAAGGCAACCTGGTTTCCTTTCTCGAAGACCTGTACCTGCACCGCGCACTGGCACAGCAGCGGGGAGGCGGGCTGCAGCGCAAACTGATCAGCAAGATCCTGACCCCGGTGCGCAAAAACACCCTGGAAGGCTCGAAAAAGAACATCTACAGCCACTACGATATCGGCAACGAGTTCTACCAGTTGTGGCTGGATACCGAAGCAATGCAGTATACCTGCGCCTACTTTCCGACCGAATCCGCAACCCTGGAGCAGGCACAGCGCGCCAAGCTCGATCATGTCTGCAAAAAACTGCGGATAGGTCCCAACGACACGGTGGTCGAAGCCGGCTGTGGCTGGGGCGGCCTGGCACGTCACATCGCAAAATACTACGGCGCACGTGTCCACGCCTATAACATCTCACATGAGCAGATCAAGTTTGCGCGCCAGCGGGCCAAGGAACAAGGCGTCGACCACCTGGTCAAATATGTCGAAGATGACTACCGCAACATCAAGGGGCGTTACGATGTGTTCGTTTCGGTCGGCATGCTTGAGCACGTAGGCATCGATAATTTCGGCGCACTGAACAAGGTGATCACCGGTGCGCTCACACCCAATGGCCGCGGACTGATTCACAGTATCGGCCGCAATGTTCCGGGACAGATGAACACCTGGATTCAGAAACGGATCTTTCCCGGCGCGCAAACACCCTCGCTGAAGCAGATGATGGACATCTTTGAAAACGGATTCTCTGTGCTCGACGTCGAAAATCTGCGCCTGCACTATGCAGAGACCCTGCGCCACTGGCTGCAGCGTTTCGAAGCCAACCTGGACCAGATCAAACCCATGTTCGATGAATCCTTCATCCGTGCATGGCGCCTGTACCTGTCCGGCTCGATCGCTGCCTTTTCTTCCGGCCAGCTGCAACTGTTCCAGGTCGTGTTTGCCCGGAACCGCGACAATACGATCCCGCTGACCCGCGACCACATTTACCGCTGATTACAGGCATACAGAATGAGCGCACAGTATGACGCATTGATCGTTGGTGGTGGACCGGCCGGGGCCACCTGTGCATGGTTGTTGCGCAACGCGGGCATGCAGGTCGCCATTATCGACAAACAGCAGTTTCCACGCGACAAAATCTGCGCCGGGTGGATCACACCGGCGGTCGTCGAAACCCTGCAGATCGATCTGCAGGACTATGCCCGCGGCCGAGTCCTGCAACCGCTGACCGGGTTCATCACCGCGATGATCGGCGAAAAAATCCGGCTCACCCAATATGGGAAGCCGATGAGCTATGGCATCAGGCGTTGCGAGTTCGACCACTACCTGTTGCAGCGTTCAGGTGCAGCAATGCACCTTGGTGAACCGGTCAAATCACTGGCCTACGAAAACGGCCTATGGCTCGTCAACCAAAAGTACCAGGCTCCACTGCTGATTGGCGCCGGCGGGCACTTCTGTCCAGTAGTCCGCCTGACCGGGGCCAGACAGACCAACTCCGAACCCATCGTTGCCGCGCAGGAAGTCGAGTTTGAAATGACACCGGAACACAAGGCACACTGCCTGGTGGATCCGCAAGCCCCCGAACTCTATTTCTGCCGTGACCTGAAGGGCTATGGTTGGGTATTCCGTAAAGGAGACTACCTGAACATCGGCCTCGGACGCCAGGACAACCACCGCCTGTCTGCACACGTCAACGAATTCGTCGACTACCTGCAGCAAGCAGGCCGTATACCACCGGCCCTGCCGAAAAAGATGTCCGGCCATGCCTACCTGCTGTACGGCGATACCCCACGCAAGATCGTCGATGACGGCCTGCTGATCATCGGCGACGCTGCCGGCCTTGCCTATGCACAAAGTGGCGAAGGGATACGTCCGGCCATCGAATCCGCGGTGCTTGCGGCACAGACCATCCTGCAACACGCCAGAACCGGCAGTGATTATTCCCGGCAGGCGTTGAGCGAATATGAGACCCTGCTCAGCAGGCGCTTCGGTGACCGCCACAAGCGTACCAATATCAAAATCGCCGCACTGGTGCCGCAAGGGATAAAACGCAGCCTGGCCGCCAGGCTGCTGGCGTCGAAATATTTTTCACGCAACTTCGTCTTGAACAAATGGTTCTTCCATTTACAACAGCCGCCCCTTGACAGTGGTTTTGGCACACACGGCATACCCCATGGCGCGTGATAGTTCCTTGCGCTTGCACAGGACAAGGCCGCACTAACGGAAAGGCAGCCGGAATGAACCGCATGTAAAGATCAGCACATGGCTATTTCTTTGCAGCAAACGGTTTCGACACACCGATGATCACTGCAAAATTACCCCCGAGATCGTGCCGCTTCTTCTGCGGCAGGTACATTCTCGAAATATTGCCATCCAGGTACAACGCATTGATACAGTGCAGCCTGTGTTTGAACAATGAAGAAAAGGTATAGAAATTCACCGGCCTGTTGGAGATTGCGAAAATAACCCGCCCATAGCGATCGATACCCACACCATTACGGATATACCTGCTGTTCGAGCGGCGGCGGAAAATCGGATGGATACGGCGATTGAGCACCAGCATCGGGCCTGACTGGGTGGCAAAATGCGCCTTGGGGCGAAGCTTTCTGTAGGCACGCATCGTCATGACTCCGGCATGGTGGCGGTTGACATAGAATACGCCATTGGGCTGCAAATAGAAATTTCCCTTGCCTTTACGGTAATTCGGTTTTACTTTCACCCTGCGGTTCTCGATGTACAGCCCCAGCGGCTGCAGCCCCCATTCAAAAATGCCGCCGTTGGTCGCGAACAGGAGTTTTCTTCCCTTCTTCCTCAGCCAGCGCCTTACTGCACCGAAACTTGCAAACAAGTCCCCGTCTTCGTCTTTCCAGAAAAACCGGATATCGTCCTTGCGCGGATGAACGATATAAAGATCATAGCTGACTCCCCGGTAATTTATTCGTTTCGCGATCCCTGCCTGTAAAGCACTCGCAAAACAAAACAGCACCGCCGTGACAATACCGGTCATGCCTTTCTTTCCTATCATAGCAAACACCGAAGCAATACAGATATCGTGTAAAAACGGGGAACAAATACCCGGTTGCTATAGTAACAGGCCTGTACAGACTTGGACAAGATCAAAACAGACTAAACAATCACGAGATCAACAAGTCCTTGACGAGAGCCAAGGCCTCGTCGGTGCGGTCGACGGAAACCGCCGCAAGACACTGCTTCTCTCCACGCTCGATGATATGCAGACCACGCAGCGCGATGCCAGCGTCCTTGAAACGCAATGCCAGTTCGGCCAGTGCGCCGGGGCGGTCCTCCAACCTGACGAGAATCGCATCTTCGGTGACGACCCGGGTTTCCGGCAATTGCTGCAACGCACTGAGGGCATCGTCGTAGCGATCGACCGTCAGAATAGTCACTGCATTGTCACCGACGGTTTCCGAGACCAGTGTCTCGATGTTGATCGCCTGCCGTGCCAGTGCCTGCGATATTTCGGCGACGACGTCCGGACGCTTTCTCGATACCACGCTGATCTGTTTCATGCCGCCCCCTCACTGCGTTGCGCGAGATCCTGTTCAAAGGACAGCATAAACGCATCGATCATGCCAGTGTCCACATGCGGCATGGCAATGATATGCGCAATATCACGATGCACCGCCAGCTGCCACCGGTTCACCAGCCTGTCCGAAGGACGTGGGAAGACAACGGTATTCGCGTTGCGGTTGCGCCACGCCTTGATCCCGCGCTGGCGGAACTGCTCGACCGCGTAATCGGCAACTGCGAGGCAGGACTCGACCAGGCGCCGGAACCCGTCCTCACCCCGCAACTTCAATGCGTACCATAGAAACAGCGGCGACAGGCCGTTACGCGAGCCCGACAAGGTGGTATCCAAGGTACCGATATATTCCACCGACCGGGCAACACGCTCGACGTTCTTTTTCTTGGCCAGCACCACGCCTGACGGAAAAGGAGAACCAATCATTTTATGGCCACTGATCGAAATGCTGTCGACACCGGCGTCGAAACCATAAGGCTGAGGCGCATCGACGAAGGGGAGAATCATTCCGCTCAATGCCGCATCGGCGTGAATATAATGGGCCGGGAGCGCCAGTTCCGAGAAAATGCTGTTGATCCTGTCCAGGTCGTCCACCGCACCTTTCATCGTCGTCCCGATATTGGCAATAACGATCGGTGGCGCGTCCCGGTGCAGGCGGATGGTCTCGTACAAGTCATCATAGTCCATCTCGCCGTTTTCCTGGCTCTTGATCATGATACTGCGTGATTTGATCAGGCGCAGTATCTTGCTGACGCTGTAATGGGTGTCTTCCGAATAGTAAACCAGGCCTTCCGGGTAGAGCTCGCGGGCCAGGTAGAACCCGTACATGTTCCCTTCCGTGCCGCCGTTGGTCACATAACCCCACACATCACTTTGCCGCGCCCGGCAGAACTCTGCAAAGCGATAGATCACTTCACATTCGATGTCATGGGTATTGAGGCGGAACGTCGCGGAACGAAACGGATCACCGACATTGTTCAATGAATGATCCAGAAAACGGTACAGCGGGCGGTAATCGAATTTCTGATTGCACGGGTAGCCAAGAAAGCTCCCCGCATGCTCGACCACTCGTTCATACAACGCGTCCAGTTTCGCTTTCGCCTGTGCATCGAGTTCTTTCATACTCTTCAAGTTTTACCTATTGATACGAATAGTCAACTCCGCGCCGGCGATAATAACCACAAGAAAAAAAATGGCCGCGAATGCGGCCATTTCAAGTGCATGAATACGTCAGGCTGGGCGCTGAGCTGTGCCGTCAGCGAAGTTTATTTCTTTGCAGTCACATCAAAACAGGAGGCGCGGTAACGCTGCATGGAATGCAGCATGCGCAACGCAGTCTTAGCGCGGTTGAAACCCTGTTCTGCAGAGATTTTCCACAGTCTCGACGCCTCACAAAGATTTTGGGTAACGCCGTCACCGCCGTTGATATAGACCACGCCCAGGTTGAACAGCGCCGCGACATCACCCTTCGATGCCGCCTTGGTCCACCACTTGACCGCCAACATGGCGTTACGCATGATGCCTTTACCTGTGGTGTAAACCATACCCAGGTTGTATTGCGCATCGATACTGCCGTATGTCGCTGCCCTCTTCCACCAGTAGATCGCCGTATGAATATTCTTTTTGACGCCCTGGCCACTGGCATAGGCTATGCCAAGATTGTATTGTGCGTCGATATGACCCTGCTCTGCGGCCTTCCTGTACCATTTCACAGCGATCGCATGATTTTGAATGACACCGTGGCCTTGGTCATACATCAACGCAAGATAGAACTGTGCGCTGGAGTAACCGGTTTCCGCCAGCGGGCGCAGTTTACTCATTGCCTCTGTATAGTCTTCCTGAAAATAGGCATGTACCCCTTCGCGGAATTCCACGTACCGGGTTGCCTTTTGCTCTTCCATGCCGTAACCCGTCTCCCTTTCCATGTACAGGTAATCGAATTCCTGCGTAACATGCCGGTACTCACTGCTGCTCAGCGCATCGGTACCAATCATGCGCGCATTTGCCGCATAGATCGAACCACATATCATCAAGATAAGAACCTGGGTCAAGAATACACCAGATTTTTCAACCCATGACTTTTTGTTCTCTAGTATGTTTTCCATGTATTGCCCTCGCATCATGCCTCACCTGAATAAAGCTCTATCAATTTATCGTCTGGCGCAATTTTTACTTTACCCAGGGCACAGCACTATGACGCGCTGTTTCCAGGCAAACACGAGCACAATTAATTTCTTTTGTATTACAACGGCTTGCCTTTTACCTTTCAGCGGCTGCCGTTTTTATGACTCCAACAAGCGTACTGCCGTTGTTGTTTTACTGCTTCCCCGACTCTGTACTTATTCGTCCTACTTCTTCTCGAAACCGAATTCACTGGCAATCTTCGAGTTGCTGGCAATCAAACCTGCCTTCGAATAGTCCTTCGCCTTGATTGCCTTTTCGAGTTTCACCATCAATTCTTTCATGCGCTGCATCAAAACCTCGATATCTTTCGGGTTACGCTTGCTGAGAAACCCTGACAATTCCAGTGCAAGCAGGTTATACCCTTCCCTGAACTTGTTATAACGCCCGATCTCTTCACGAAACGCCTTGATTGCAATATCTTTCTTCTTGCCGCGGCCACTTTTTGTCCATTTGGCGTCATAATCTGCCTTGCTCATCGAGCCGTCCTTGAGTTTCCGGCCGTCTGCGATAAACTGCTTCACCTCTTTGCTCAAGCGCTCATCGGTCTTTTTCAGCCTGGTTTCCCAGGCATCGACCTTGGCGCGCATTTCAAGCAGCTTTTTGAACTTGATATGGTGGACCCGCAGCTGATCGACCAGCCTGCGCGTCTCCTTCTCATAGTTCGGCGCTACGCGATAGCGCTCCGCGCCTGCAACAACAGTCCAGCCCAGGATCACTATCACTAAAGACAATCGCAGTACTTTCATTCTAAAATTCCTCGTTCGCGTCGATTGCGTCAGATCCTGACCTGCCTCATCGCTGGAGAAACCAGGCGGCCAAGGCGTCTGATATCCAGCATTGTCATGGATAACGCAAGTAATATGCCAAGCCCGTATTCAGGCTATTCCACCATTAACAGTATAGTTTATTTCAAATCAGGACTGAATAATCTGGTAAACCATTCATCGACCTGCTAGCCCGGATTGCTCACCACCGGGCAATACCAGGATTTCATGCCTGTTTTTTGACAGTAGAAAGGCAGCGCGGCGCAGCGAAAAAAGCCCGTTCGTCGCGAGACGGCACAAGGGCGCGGCATGGGTGGTTTTCACGACCGAGGAGCACGCAGAGGCAAGGAAGGATCGCCACGTGACGGTGTGCGCAGCACACCAAAGGATTTACACCAAGAAAATGTCGTCTGTGGAAGAATCGCCACGTGGCACTATTTGATTTGCCTTGGTGTTGGTGCGTACAACGCACCCTACCTCGTCGTGACGGTGTGCGCAGCACACCAAAGGATTTACGGTTAAAAAATGTCATGCTCCAAAGTAG
>JALUUZ010000291.1 GCA_027021095.1 Gammaproteobacteria bacterium | reverse complement strand
CACTGAATTTTGCGTTCTTGTCGAACGGCGTCGACACAAAGTTATACATCCACGCAGAGGGCGACACGAACGTCATCGCCTGCGGACCGACCACCCGGTTCGACTGGTAGGGTTTGACCGCCGGCGGATCAGTCTTGTCGGTACGCTCGTCCTTGCCGACCTGGAAGTCATCCCACTTCTTGATATAGTCTGCCATGGAGACCACGACGGTCTTTTCGTCAAACGAATTATAGGCCTTGACCTTGGCACTGCCGGTCATAAACCACATCGCCACGACAGCCAGGCCGACGACGAGACCACCAAGAATATTGTCGAACTTGCCAAAAAAATCCTTGGATTTAAAAATATAAATCAACATCAGCAGGCTCAGTCCACCGCCGATCCACAACCGCAGATCGACTTTCGAGGTGTCTTTGGCCGCAAGATTGACCAGCGAGCCGATATCCTGGTGTGCCGGCAACGAGACTGCCACGGCACTGGTCCAGGGATAGAAAACCGCCTCGTCGATCGACCTGTCCCCCAGCGGAAAAATCATGTAGTAAGCAAAGGTCCCCATAACGGCCAACACGAAAATCGACTTGATGTTTCCGCCGCCGATACGAATCAGTGTCTTGTTCCCACAGCCACTTCCCATGGTCATACCGATTCCAAACAGCAGGCCACCAAGAATGTAACGAATCCACTCAAAATTGGGCGAACGGTACGGTGGACGTGTCGAATGCAGGTTGATGATGCCCATCTTTTCCAGGATCAGTACACCGACGATTGCCACCACCATCGCAAACAACCAGGAACGCCAGCGACCGGTATCCCCTATGTTTACCAGGTCTGAAACCGCTCCCATTGTGCACCAGTTGGTCTTGTTTACCACCGCTCCCATGATGAACGCGATACCGAATGTCGACCACAGCATGACAGTATTCGCGATACTGAAATTTTCATAGACCATGTCACTTCCTCTGCTTTTTCATTATTTATAATGACTTATAAGAATGTTCGAACATATTCATAGACGATATTTTACCCTGTTTGGGCGTTAACTGTCACTTTGGAGAAAAAACTATAAATAACAAATGGTTATTGGTATCTCGTCGGGTCGGCGACACCGGCTTGTAAAAAACCCTGGCGCCGGAAGCGGCATGAATCACACTGCCCGCAGGCACGCCCGTCTTGGTCAGCCTGGTAACAGGAAACGGTCTGGCTGTAGTCGACACCAAGTTCGATCCCACGCTTGATGATCTCGGCCTTGCTCAGCGCGATCAACGGCGTATGGATATGCAATGGCTGCCCGCTGACCGTCGACCTGAGCGCCAGCCTGGCCATGGCCTGAAACGCCTGGATGTATTCCGGCCGGCAGTCCGGATAACCGGAATAATCGACTGCGTTGACTCCAAGATAGATCTCGGTGACAGCCGACACCTCCGCCAGCGCCAGCGCATAGGAAAGAAAGATCGTATTGCGCGCCGGCACATAGGTCACCGGAATGCTGTCCGGTTCCTGTCCGGACGCGGGCACGGCGATACTGTCGTCTGTCAGCGCCGAGCCACCAAAAGCGCGTAGATCGATCTGCACCACGCGGTGTTCTTTGACCTCATAGGCCGCGGCAAGCCGCCGTGCCGCCTCGAGCTCGACCTGGTGACGTTGCCCATAGGCAAACGACAAGGCAATGACCGGCTGCCGCCGGCTGCTGACGAGTGCCAGCACGGTGGCTGAATCCAAACCGCCGGACAACAGGACGATTACCGGTTTATCCATCGCACACTACACCTCGGATCATTTGCCGCGTTGCTCGCCCCAGAGTATCTTGTGCAGCTGCAGTTGAAAACGAACCGGCAGCCGGTCTTCGAGTATCCAGTCGGCAAGCTGCTGCCCGGGAAGCCGGGAATGGACGGGGGAAAACAACACGCTGGTACGTGCGGCCAGTCGATGACGTTCGATAAATTCACAGGCCCAATCATAATCTTTGCGATCGGAAAGCACAAATTTAACCATATCCGAGGGCTTGAGCAATTCCAGGTTATCCAGCCTGTTCCTGCCGGCTTCGCCGGAGGCGGGCGTCTTGATATCCATCACGATCACTACCCGCGGATCGACCTCGGCGATGCTGAGCGCACCGCTGGTCTCCAGTGAGACCCTGCCAGCCGCTGTATCCGGCGGTACACAAAAAACGTCGCACAACGCCTGCAAAAGCCCGCTGCAACCAGGTTGTGCCAACGGTTCACCACCGGTCACACAGACATAGCCGGCCTGGTAGGTGCGAACCTGCTCGATCACATCCTCCAGTGCATACAGCTTCCCGCCCTGGAACGCATAGGCTGTATCACAATAG
>JALUUZ010000290.1 GCA_027021095.1 Gammaproteobacteria bacterium | reverse complement strand
CTGCTCGACTTCACCGCCGTCGGCGTTGAAAATCCGGTAGCTGAAGTCAGTGTCGGGGACCACCGGCGGCCCAACCAGCAACACCTGGTCGCAGCCGACCCCGAAGTGCCGGTCGGCCAGAAACCGCAGTTGCGCCGCGGACAGCTCGAGCGGGCGGACGGTCGCATCGATCACTACGAAGTCGTTTCCAAGGCCGTGCATTTTGGTAAACTGGAGATTCATTCAGTCAGGTTACCAGAATTGACAGTGCATTTGAATGCAGGTGGAACCATGCAGAAAAAAGACGAAAAGAGCAGACCCTATGAAGAATCCATGAGCTTTGCCGGCTTCATTGGTGTGTTTGCAGCCGTTCTGGGCGCAGTCGTGTTGGCTTACCTGATTGTGTACAAGCTTCCGGCCTTGTTTTGAGCAATGCGGGCTAGTCAGGCAACAGGGATTCAAGACGAAACAGGTCGGTATAGGATTCGCGCCGGCGCACAAGATGGACGCGGTCTCCGTCGACGATTACTTCGGCAGCGCGTGGACGTGAATTATAGTTGGAGCTCATGACTGCACCATAGGCACCGGAGGAGCGTACAGCGAGCAGGTCGTTTTCCGCCAAGGCCAGTTCACGGTCCTTGCCGAGAAAGTCACCTGTCTCACAGACGGGACCGACGACATCATAACGTGCCGTGGGGGCCTGCGGGTTTTCGGTGACTGGAATGATTTTTTGCCAGGCGTTGTACAGTGCCGGGCGCAGCAGGTCGTTCATCGCCGCATCGACGATCGCGAAGTTCTTGTGTGCCGAGTGCTTGATATACTCGACACGCGTGACCAGGATGCCGGCGTTGCCCATGATCGCTCGCCCGGGTTCGAGAATCAGCTCCAGGTGGTGGCTTTCGAGCTGTTGTGCCAGCGCCTGCGCGTAGTCGGCAGGTTCCGGTGGTGATTCCTGGTCATAACGTATACCCAGTCCGCCGCCAAGATCGATATGGCGGATCTCGATGCCAAGGGTTCTGAGCTCCTCGATCAGGTCGAGCACCCTGTCGAGTGCATCGAGGAACGGGGTGATCTCTGTCAGCTGCGAACCGATATGGCAGTCGACACCTTCGATGCGGACATTGGCCATCTCCCTGGCCTGCCTGAACAACTCGATCGCTTCTTCGCGGTCGACACCGAACTTGTTTTCCTTGAGGCCTGTCGAGATATAGGGGTGCGTGTTGGCGTCGACGTCCGGGTTGACACGGATCGATACCGGCGCGACCTTGTTTTGCTGTGCGGCGATCCGGTCGATACGCTGCATTTCTGCCGTGGATTCGACATTGAAGCAGCGGATCCCGGCCTCCAGCGCTGCCGCGATTTCTACGGCGCTCTTGCCGACGCCGGAAAACACGATATGATCTGCCCTGCCACCGGCCTTTAGCACCCGTTCGAGTTCACCACCGGAGACGATATCGAAGCCGGATTGAAGCCTGGCGAAGATACTGAGCACACCAAGGTTGCTGTTGGCCTTGGTCGAATAGCAGATCATGTGCGGAATCTTCGCAAACGCCTTGTCGAAGGCATGCCAATGGCGTTCTATCGTCGCGCGTGAATAGACATAACAGGGGGTGCCGTACTGTTCAATAATCGCAGGCAACGGCACTTGCTCGGCATGCAGCACGCCGTCTTTGTAGTTGAAATGGTCCATACTGCGGGTTATTTTTCAGCAGGCTTTTCTTTCTTTTCTTTGATATCGTATTTTTTGGCAGCAGCGGCATCGTCAGGCAGGTACAAAGGTCCTTTTTGACCGCAGGCTGTCACCATTGTCGCCACGCCGAAAATGGTAATCGTTGTCCATAATAAATATTTTGCCCAGCAGGGTTTCACGATGCACCTCTATAATAAACTATGTAGCGTGAATGGAGCACAATGTGCAAAGCACGAATGACCGGTTTGCGTATTCCCGCAGCCTGCCGGCTGCATGGGGTCCGCGCCTCATTATACAGAAAGCACCAACAAAGCCGATAGTGCCCGGAGTTTTTTTTGAAGCTAAAAACCAGTATTTTTTTATGGGTTAATTTTGCCGCACTGCTGCCGCTTGCGCTGCTGGTTTTCGGAGTCACCGCTTACAGTGAAAACCGCTACCAGGCTGAAGTTGCGCAACAGATCAGCCTGAACCTGACCAACCTGGTCTCTGAGATCAAACGCCGGCTGTACTATGACAACCAGGTCGTGCTGTCGCTCGCCTCGGCACAGAGCATGTTGGAATACCTGCCGGTACTCAACGCGATGAACGAGGGCAAGCGCCATCACCAGTATTTCCAGCGCAGCCAGCGCCTGGTCGATTTTCTTTCTTCGTTTCAATCGGTAGTGCC
>JALUUZ010000289.1 GCA_027021095.1 Gammaproteobacteria bacterium | reverse complement strand
CTGGCTCGCCGACAGAGCGAAAGCCAGCCAGGGCGTGCCATGGCGCCGTCGCAGTAGAAGGGTGGTGAGAAAGGCGGGCCAGGTCTGAAGTTTCTCCTTTTTTTGTGAACCGGTTCTATCAGCAAGGCAAAAACTGTTAATCCATTCCCATCTTAAGTGCATCGAATCACGTATCGTAACGACTCCCTGGCAGGAGTGGTGCGAAAACGCCGGAAAGGACTCAGCCTGTCCAGGGAGTCTTATACACGCATATATTTTTTTGTTAGCTTAAATTGGAGGTAACTGACATGCACATTTCCAAAACACTGGCCGCACTGCTGCTGCTTTCTGCAAGTTATGGCAGCTTCGCCAGTTGCTCGGTCGACATGAGCTCGAAACAGATTCTCGACTGCATCGTCGCAGAAGCCGACTGCAAGGTAGACGAAATCGCCGCAAAAGATTACCTGGTCAACCTGCCCGGGCAACCGAACCGCGACCCGCGCAAAAAACCAAGTGAACCGCAAAGCAACATACTGATGTGACCCACCGTTAGCTCTCCGCTCCAGGCCTGCGTTACCAAGGCCTGCTGTCAGCACCCGGGCTTCCGGGTGCTTTTTTCTCCCGGACTTTCACTGAACGCATCTCAGTCGGCATCCTTCACCCGTTCGCAGCGAGACAGCCAGCCAAAATAGACATTCGATTTCCTATCACCGATAATAGACACTACTAGCTCGGATTTCTCACCATCGTTCGTCGCGAGACGGCGCAGCAGGAGGCTGGTGAACAATGCGAGCCGGTACTGCTTGTTGACAATCCCCGTTTTATTTACGGTCATAGAGGAAAAAGAATGCCGAGAACACTGGTATACCTGACGGTCAGTCTGTTTTTTGTCCTTACTATCACTGTTCCTGTCGCCGGCAATGCCCAAGGGCCGGCAGCCACAGCTAGAAAAACCACCTCAATCTCGGGTTATCAGAAAACAGTCGACACCTACACCAAACTGCTCGACAGGCAGATCGCCCGGCTTGGAAAAAAACACCCGCAGGTCGCCAGAACCTACGAAAAACTCGGGCAGGCCTACTATAAACTGGAACAGTACAACAAAGCGTTGAAAGCACATAAAACCGCATTGAAAATAATTAAAAAGATCGACAAGAACAGCCCGCGTATCGGTTACTTATATAACAACCTGGCCCTGGTCTATATCGAAAAGGGCCGCCACCTGACCGCCCTGCGTTACTTGAAAAAAGCACTCAATTTCGATCGCAGGAAATTCGGCGAATCGCACCCTCACCTGGGCGTCATCTACAACAGCTATGGTCTGGCTTACAAACGCAAAGGCAAAACCGCCGAGGCAAAAAAGTTCTACCGTAAATCCATCAAGCTGCTCAAAGCCGGTAAAGACACCGGATCCTATGCCAGCCTGTCAGACAGCTACTATAATCTTGGCGTCCTCTACCTGGAGAAAGGAGGATACAGCAGGTCGATTGGCTATTTTAAGAAAGCCCTGTTCCTGGACATCAAGAACCTGGGCAGCTTCCACGTCAATGTCGCCGAGGACTATAACAATATCGGTATCGCCTACCGCAAGAAACGCAACCTGGCCAAAGCCAGAAAATATTTCAACCTGGCCGCCGACACTGTCTACCATCTTGGCGGCAAGTCCCATCCGCTGTATGCCAAGTATGTGAAAAACCTGAACCGCGTCGTCGACCGCCAGGCCAGGCACTACCTGCGCAAGGTACGCAAACACATCGTTGCCCGGATAGAAACCGGCAAAACGGCCAGCGGCAAGGAAAAGGTCAACTGCATCGTCAAGATAAACCAGGATAACAAAGGCATGATTCTCAAGGCCAGGGTTCGGTGCAACCCGAACTACAAGACGAGCCGGCATGCGATCGCCCGGGCCATCGCCAAGTCCAGCCCACTGCCGTTACCCCGTGCCGCGAAAATCTTCAACCCCAATATCACACTGCGTGTCAGGATGTACAAATAACACTGCGACCGGGACATCATGGGACGCTGGCGGGAACCTGCAAAACCGGGCACGGCGCTGATCACCGCGCAGGGGTACGAAACCCTGCAGCAGGAACTCGAGGGGCTGTGGAAACGACGTGCACTGGTCACCAAGGCACTGGCCGCGGCCGCAGCCGAGGGTGATCGTTCTGAAAATGCCGAATATATCTATCGAAAAAAAGAGCTGGCCGGGATCGATCGCCGGATCCGCTACCTGAACAAACGCCTGCCGACGCTGACAGTCGTCAGGGAAATCCCTGCCGACCAAAACCGAGTCTTTCTCGGTGCCTATGTCCGGCTCGAGGACGAACAAGCGCAACAACACTGTTATCGCCTTGTCGG
>JALUUZ010000288.1 GCA_027021095.1 Gammaproteobacteria bacterium | reverse complement strand
GTCCACGATCGCCCGGTTCAACATGTACGTCAACCTGCCGCACAATTTCAAAGGCACACATATGTCACGTTTCGTGGAGATACTGAATCTCCACGAACGCGAAATCACCACCCGTTCGTTCAAGGAAATGCTGCATGAGATGACCGAACGCCTGGAAGCGGAATCCGGGCATATCGAAATGAACTTTCCTTATTTCGTCAACAAGACCGCGCCGGTCTCAAGGGTGCAGAGCCTGCTCGATTACGACGTGACCCTGATCGGCGAAATCACCAATGGCGAAGTCAAGATGAATATCAAGGTAGTCGTGCCGGTGACCAGCCTGTGCCCCTGTTCGAAAAAGATCTCAGCCTATGGCGCACACAACCAGCGTTCGCATGTGACGCTGAACGTGCGGATCAAGGACTTCATGTGGATCGAGGAGCTGATCGAGCTGGTCGAAAGCGAGGCCTCGTGCGAACTCTACGGCCTGCTCAAACGGCCGGATGAGAAGTACGTGACCGAAAAAGCCTACGACAACCCGAAGTTCGTCGAGGACATGGTGCGCGACGTGGCGGCCAGGCTGAACAGCGATGAACGGGTCCAGTCTTATGTCATCGAGTCAGAGAATTTCGAGTCCATCCATAACCACTCTGCTTATGCGCTGATCGAACACGATAAAGCGAGTGTTTGAGGTGTTGGTGCGTACAACGCACCCTACCTTGGGGCATGATACTTCTTTACCGTAAATCCTTTGGTGCACTGCGTGCACCGTCACGGCTACTCCTGAATCAAAACCAGCGCCTTACCATTATTTTTGATTTTGATACGCTTGAGGAAACTCATCCCAAGCAGAATCTGCACCGGATACCTGCCTTGGATGACCGAAGCCTGGACCCGGTGAACCTTGATACCCCCGACGGTAACAGACCTGAGCAGCAGATTATAGGTCTTTACACTGCCGGAAGCAGTCAGCGCCCGCCCTTCCCTGCCGTCGACCCGGTAACGAATACCAAGCTTTTTCGCCGTCTCCGAATTCATCACCACCAATGTCGCGCCGGTATCGATCATAAACCTGACAGGGTAGCCGTTGACCAGGCCATCGGTAAAATACATGCCCTGCGAATCCGGCAGCACCGCGACCCGTGTACTGGCGGAGTCCTCGATACTGCCAACCGCGACGCCAGGCGTCAGTGTTTCGGTTCTGCCATCGATTTCCACCACCGCACGCTCACTGTCCACCGACACCAGGCGTACACCGTCGACCACACCGTTCACCGACAAAACATGCCGCCGCCCGTCGATCACCAGCACCGCCTTGTTACCGAACAAACCAACGACCGCAACGAACCTGGCCGCCGAGACATTCAGCGAGCACAGCAAAAACAACAAAAAAACTGCCAGTCTGGCCCTGTTTACCAACATCGCTTCCCCCGTTCAACTATAACGGCAAAGCGACGACAGAAGTAAACCACCACGACCGACGCGAAGACCCCACCAGTGCTCCAATAGCAGACGTCTGCCTGCTACCTTGAGTGAGTAGTCCCTGGGCATTCCATTACCCTGAACAATCCCGGGTTATAGACCCCGTCTGTTCTCAATAACGGCTAACCCGTATTTCCCAGCTCTGTGATACACTGATTGCCGGTCAATCTACATACCGGGCAGGTTTTCGTGAAACGACTAAGGAAGTTTTTTTCGGTCTTGTTCAAACTGTCAGTAGTTTCGCTTATCGGATTGCTGTCGTACCTGCTTGTCATCCTGCCATTGTACAATAACTTCCTTGTCTCTCGTTTTTTGTCCAGCCTGGAAAATATCCCCCTGCCGGAAGACGCCCGGCTGGCAGCCTCAAACTCGAACTTTGGCTTGTCAAAGTTTTATCATTTAGATCGAATAATCGATCGAACACTTCATCTTTACATCCTGCAGATAATCCGCCGCCGTGTGCCGTGGCGGCCTGACGCCCGGCTTGGGCGCCAGCAGCAATACCGCGTTAAAGCTTGCCTTGAATGCGCCGTTCGCTCTTTGCTTGTACTTGACCGACCTGGGCAAGGCGTACAAGGTCATCGGCGCCTCATCGGGCATAAACAACGAAAGGGTAAAGACCTTGTGTTCCAACCTTGAAATGACCGAGATCGTATAGCCCTTCTTGTCTTTAAAGTAGAGCCGCTTTTTGCCATGCTTGAGCAGCAGGTTGAATTCGGCAAAATCACCGGGAATGGAGCCCTGCAACGCAGTCACCTTCTGTCTTGGCGCTGACGACTTGCATTTCAGGTTCGAGTTTGCCCCGCCTGCAACGGCGTGACTTGAAAAAAATACAAGTCCAAGACATGCCACCACACTGAACAATCTTCTTTTCATC
>JALUUZ010000287.1 GCA_027021095.1 Gammaproteobacteria bacterium | reverse complement strand
ACCGATCGTCTTGCCGACGTCCGCGTTGGCAATGAACTCGACGCCCTCGTTCTTCAACAGGTCGATGCGGCGTTCAACGATTTTTTTATCCAGCTTCATGTTCGGGATACCATACATCAACAAGCCGCCGAACCTGTCGGCACGTTCATACACGGTTACTGTATGGCCTGCCTTGTTCAGTTCCGCTGCCGCTGCCAGGCCTGCCGGCCCGGACCCGATCACCGCGACCTTCCTGCCGGTACGGTCGATCGGAGGCTGTGGCCGGATCCAGCCTTCCTCGAATCCCTTGTCCGCAATCGCATGTTCGATATTCTTGATCGTGACCGCCGGCTCGATGATACCCAGGCAGCACGAACCCTCACACGGTGCCGGACAGACACGGCCGGTAAACTCTGGAAAATTGTTGGTCTTGTGCAAGCGATCCAGTGCGTCTTTCCAGCGCCCGTTATAGACCAGGTCGTTCCATTCTGGAATCAGGTTGTCGACCGGACAACCGGTCGCCGACTGGCAGAAAGGCACCCCGCAATCCATGCAGCGTGCGCCCTGCGTGCCCAGGTGCTGCACATCATGCGCCGTGTAGATTTCATCGAAATCCTTCAGGCGCAGGCCGGGCTCACGATACGGCTCCGTTTGTCGCTGGTATTCTTTAAAACCTGTTGCTTTACCCATCTTCTCTACTTTCTTCCGCTTATCGATATGCTGTCTGTTTGAAATCCCTGCCTGCGCAATGCATGGCCGGAAACGATCGCCATTTCGGCTTTTCAGTCAACCGGCGGGCTAAACAGCCAACGCCTCGCCGGTATCCTCGTCGTTACGCGCCATCTCCGCCAGCGCACGCTTGTAGTCGACAGGCATCACCTTGATGAACTGCGACAGCGCCTGCTCCCAGTTGCCGAGCAGCGCATCGGCAACGGTCGAACCGGTATACTGGAGATGATTTTCAATCAACGTTCTAAGCTCGCGGATGTCTGCTTCGTCTTCCAGCGTTTCCAGGTCGACCATCCCGGGATTGCACTTGCTGCTGAAATCACCGTTTTTGTCCCACACGTAAGCGATTCCGCCACTCATGCCTGCCGCAAAATTACGCCCGGTCTCACCAAGAATCACTGCACAGCCACCAGTCATGTATTCACAGCCATGGTCACCGATCCCTTCGACTACCGTTTTCGCTCCACTGTTGCGCACGCAGAAACGCTCTGCTGCAATACCGCGGAAATAAGCCTCACCCGACGTGGCGCCGTAGAGTACGACATTGCCGATCAGGATATTTTCCTCGGCTTTGAAGGTGCTGTTCTTCGGCGGATAAATCACGATCCTGCCGCCACACATCCCCTTGCCGACATAGTCGTTGGCGTCACCCTCGAGTTCGATCGTCACACCACGGGTCAGGAATGCGCCAAGACTCTGCCCGGCGGAACCGTTGAACTTGATATGGATAGTGCCATCCGGCAGCATGTCCTCACCGTAACGCCTGGCGATTGCATTCGACAGCATGGTGCCGGTCACCCGGTTGGTATTGATGATCGGCAGTTCGATACGAACATGTTTGGCATCTTCCAGCGCCGGGCGCGCAAGCTCGATCAACTGGTTGTCCAACGCCTTGTCGAGCTCATGGTCCTGCTGCATAGTCTGGTAGACACCGACACTGTCGTCCGCCCTGCTTGCCGGTGTCAGCAGCAGGCTCAGGTCCAGGCCATTCTTTTTCCAGTGCGCACTGGCATCTTCGGTATCGAGCATGTCGACACGGCCGATCATCTCATTGACAGTGCGGAAGCCCAGCTGCGCCATGATCTCGCGTGCCTCCTCGGCGACCATAAACAGGTAGTTGACCACATGCTCGGGTTTGCCCGTGAATTTCTTACGCAGTGCCGGATCCTGGGTCGCGATCCCGACCGGGCAGGTATTCAAGTGGCACTTGCGCATCATGATACAGCCAAGCGTGATCAATGGCGCGGTGGAAAAACCATATTCTTCGGCACCAAGCAGCGCGGCGATCACCACGTCACGCCCGGTCTTCATCTGCCCGTCGGTCTGCAGCACCACGCGGGAACGCAGGTTGTTCAGTACCAGCGTCTGGTGGGTCTCTGCCACACCAAGCTCCCACGGCAGCCCGGCATGTTTGATCGATGTCAACGGTGACGCGCCCGTACCGCCGTCGTGGCCTGCAATCACCAGGTGATCGGTCTTGGCCTTGGTCACTCCAGCGGCGATCGTGCCGACCCCGACCTCCGACACCAGCTTGACGCTGATGCGTGCCTGCGGATTGGCGTTTTTCAAATCATGAATGAGCTGGGCGATATCCTCGATCGAATAGATATCATGGTGCGGCGGCGGACTGATCAGGCCGACACCCGGGGTCGAATGCCGTATCCGCGCAATGTTCCTGTCGACCTTGCGCCCCGGCAGTTCACCGCCTTCACCAGGCTTGGCGCCCTGCGAGATCTTGATCTGTATCTCGTCGGCATTGGCCAGGTACCAGATCGTCACTCCAAAGCGTCCCGACGCCACCTGCTTGATCGCCGAACGCTTGGAATCGCCGTTGTCCATGCCGTTGAAACGGCTGCTGTCCTCGCCGCCCTCCCCGGTGTTGGACTTGCCGCCGATACGGTTCATTGCGATCGCCAGCGCTTCGTGACTTTCCTGTGAAATCGACCCGAAACTCATCGCCCCGGTACAGAAACGCTTGACGATCTCTTTGGCCGGCTCGACCTCATCGAGCGGCACCGGCTGTGCGTCATCAATACGAAACTTCAACAGCCCACGCAATGCACAGTTCCTGGTGGCCTGCTCGTTCGAGTAACGCGCAAAGCTGCGGTACGCCTGTCTGCTGTTGGTTCGCGCCGCATTCTGCAGGTTGGCAATCGTCTCGGGGTTCCACATGTGATCGTCGCCCTTGGCACGCCAGTGAAAATCTCCGGGGTTGGGCAGCACGGCCAGACGTGGCTGCAAGTGTGTCGGATAACCCAGTTGGTGGCGCCGGTAACTCTCTTTTGCCAGCACGTCGAAACCCACACCCTGTATCCTGCTTGCGGTGTCGACGAAACATTTGTCGATCACCTCGTCGGCCAGCCCGACTGCCTCGAAAATCTGTGCCCCCTTGTAGGACTGCAGGGTCGAGATCCCCATCTTGGCCATCACTTTGAGCATGCCCTTGAGCACCCCCTTACGATAGGCCTCGACGATCTTGTCGTCGTTGTCATAGGCCTCACCCGGCAACAGCTGGTCACGCTGGGCCTGCCACAAGGCCTCGAACGCCAGGTAAGGATTGATGGCGTCGGCCCCGTAGCCGATCAGCAGGCAGTGGTGATGTACTTCACGTGCCTCGGCCGACTCGAGAATAATCCCTATCTGTGTCCGCTTGGCCAGCCTGACCAGGTGATGGTGCGTGGCACCGGTTGCCAGCAGCGCGCTGACAGCGATCCGGTGCGGCCCCGCGTTACGATCGCTGAGCACGATCAGGCTGTAGCCCTCGTCGATCGCCTCGGTCGCCTGGGTACAGATACGATCCAGTGCTGCGACCAGGTCACTGGCCTGGTCGCTCTTGTCGTAAGTGATATCGATCGTACGCGCGCGCCAGCCACGGTGATTGATATGTTTCAACGCGGCAAGCTCCTCGTTGCGCAGGATAGGATGCGGCACATGCAGCCGGTGTGCGTGCTCCGCCGTGGTTTCGAGCAGATTCTTCTCAGGACCGATAAAACATTCCAGCGACATCACCACTTCTTCACGAATCGAATCGATCGCCGGGTTGGTCACCTGCGCAAACAACTGTTTGAAATAGTCATACACCATGCGCGGCTTGTCCGACAGGCAGGCCAGTGCCGCGTCGTTACCCATCGAACCGACCGGATCACGCAGCTCCTTGACCAGCGGAATCAACATGAACTGCATCGTCTCGGTGGTATAACCGAATGCCTGCATACGCTCGATCAGTGTCTCCGGGTTGAAACCGTGCGGTTCCTTGTTGGGTTTCAGGCTGCCCAGCTCGATGGTCTGCTCACTGATCCAGTCGACATACGGCCTGCGTGACGCAAACTCGGTCTTCAACTCTTCATCAGGAATCATCCGCCCCTGTTCGAAATCGATCAGAAACATCTTGCCCGGCTGCAGCCTGCCCTTGGCCTTGACGTTTTCCGGAGCCACTTCCAGCACACCGACCTCGGACGCCATGATCACCTTGTCGTCATGTGTCAGGTAATACCGGCTCGGCCGCAAGCCGTTACGATCCAGCACGGCACCGATATACTTGCCGTCGGTAAAGGCAATCGAAGCCGGACCGTCCCATGGTTCCATCAGTGAGGAATGAAACTTGTAGAACGCTTTTTTGTCTTCGGACATCAAGTCATTGGCCTGCCAGGCTTCCGGTACCATCATCATCACGGCTTCCTGCAGGGTCCGTCCGCTCATCAACAGGAACTCAAGGACATTGTCAAAATTGCCGGAATCAGAACAATCAGGCTCTGCGATTGGAAACAGGCGGTTGATCTGTTCACCAAAAAATTCGCTTTTGACTGTCCCTTCGCGCGCACGCATCCAGTTGACATTACCACGCAAGGTATTGATCTCGCCGTTATGACTCATAAAACGGTTTGGCTGTGCCCGGTCCCATGAAGGAAACGTGTTGGTGCTGAAACGCGAATGCACCATCGCCAGGTGTGACGCAAAGTCTTCGGCACTCAAGTCAGGATAGAACTTCATCACCTGTTCCGGTGTCAGCATACCCTTGTAGATGATCACCTTGGTAGAAAGACTGCAGACATAAAACAGGTGACGCTGGGTCAGCTCCTGGTTGGCCTTGATCTGGTGGGTTGCCCGCTTGCGGATCATAAACAGCTTGCGTTCGAAAGCATCCGCCTCCAGTCCGTCAGCGGCGGCAACAAACAGCTGCAGGATCTGCGGCTGCGACTGTCTTGCGGTCGGCCCGATATCGGCCCCGTCGGTATCGACTGGCAGTTCGCGCCAGCCAAGCAACCGCTGGCCTTCTTCTTCGATGACCGACTCGATAATGCGCTTGCATTTCTGCCCTTCGCGGACATCGACGGGCAAAAACACGTTCCCGGCCGCAAACTTCCCAGGTGCAGGCAGGTCGGCATTCAGATCCTGCTTGGCCACCCTGGTCAAAAACGCGTGCGGCAAACCGGTCAAGATTCCGGCCCCGTCTCCGGTATTGGTTTCACAGCCACACCCCCCGCGATGCACCATGCGCCGCAGCACATGATCCGCGTCGAGGATAATCTGATGACTGGGACGGCCCTTGATATCTGCAACGAACCCCACGCCGCAGTTTTCGGTTTCAAACTGCGGATCATACAAGCCGGTTCTGGCCGGGAAACTTCCGGTATTTTTTGTTTTCAACGCCATAATTCTCAATCAGTCGGTTAATTCATACAGGGCTGCTCTAGCTTAACCCGTTAATATCTATTGTGTTTTTAACCCCGGCCTGTCCGGAGCATCCCACCCCGGTGGATCTCTGTGACCACAGTCCATCGACTGCCTGCCGCCCGCCGATCGGGCAGGCTATTATAATTAACAGGACAGAATAAATGAATAGTCACATATATATAGGAATTGTCAGTAACAATCTCATTGAAAATACAAGCTTTTATATAAATTAATTTATACCATGAATATATTGCAGTTATGGCCTGGCGGCACAACGCTCCCAATTTCTGCTTTACATAACAAGCCTTTGTGATTGTAATACAGCAACAGACCGATTCTGTTTTGTGCTTCTAAAACGGATAACAAGAAAATGTGGAAAAAACTGGCATTACTTATCCCCGTCTTGTTGATACTTGACTCATGCGACAAGAACAGCGGTAACGACACAGACACACCGACCAATATTTCGATCGGTATGGCCACCGGCAGCACCAACAGGCTCGAAGGCACCTACCGCTACCGCGGCAAGCCTGCTTCCCATGCAAGGCTGGATACCGTCTCACGCCCGGCACGACTGAACAGCATGCTGCCCTCCAACACGCTGGCCTATCTGCGTATTCCCAATGTCTGGGGCTTTCTGGCATCACCCAAGGGTAATGCATTGTCCAACGCACTGAAAGACAACCAGCACGTGACACTGGTCAAAAATCTGCGTGAGGCACTGTTCAAAACACTGCAGCCGCAAAAAATCGGAAAAAAGAAGCTCAGCAGCCTGTTTCTCTATCACCTGCGTGCGCCGGTGGAAATCGCTGTGCTGGCGCCGCTCAACAACAAGCCGGCCGACCCGCTGCTGCTGATCCACACCAGGGTCAACTTCAAGTCGACAGCGGTGTTGAACCAATACCTCAACGAACTCAGCCAGGAAGTGCCTGGTCTCAAGCTGGCTCAACCGGTCGCCGCTACCAGTCCCGGTGAAATCCACTACCAAAAACTACGCTACAAGCTTTACTACGATGCGGCGACACGCGATGTCACCCTGGTTGGCAGCCGGTCGATCGATACCGTCGACGCAAACAGGCTGAAAGCCGGCCTGCAGAAACACAAACACCCGATGTCGGCGATGGAGCAAAAAATCGATGCCAGCGGTAAAGGCCTCTTTGTCTACCTGGATCTCGATGCCACCTATTCTGCACTCGGCAACACCGTTCCCGAGATCGGCATGATGCGTATGAGCCTGGTTTTTGCCAAGCAGGTCGCTGCTGGATGGGGGGTGGCAAACGGTAAGTCACGGATAAAGATGATTGCTAGAATGCCATGGGACTTTCACGCCTATACATCGGTCATGGGCAAGGATCTGCCGCTGACTTCCGCAGGGATTCCTGACATCATCGCGGTTCTGGCGATACCCGGCCCGGGCCACTGGCGTTCACTGCGTGCCATGCTCACGGCGAGCCCCCAGGGCAAGTCATTCACCAGCCTCCTTGCACAAACGCAGCAGGCCCTGGGTGTCTCTGTTGAACAAGTCCTCGAGTCGGTCGGCCCGAACCTGGTGCTGCTGTACGATAAAACCGGTGAATACCTGGCACTGCAGATCCGTGACAAAAAGAAATTCCGGCTGATGCTGGACAAGCTCATTGCGGCCAGGAAACTGCACTACAAAAAAACAAAGCAGGCCGGTATCACGATACACTACCTCAAGGTCCCGATCTCTGCAGACAACGACATCGCCAAGGACGCGCCGTTCCCGCTGAACCTGCATTTTGCACAAAAGATGCATTTCTACTGGGCCGAGGAAGGTGACTATATCGTCCTGGCCAACGTACCGCAGATGCTGACCGACCGGGCACGCTTCCCCAACAAGCTGACGCTCGGCGACTGGCTGAAGCAAAGCCAACGCCAGGATACTGAAAATACCGCTTTGCTGCTGTCGACCACGATCAATGGCTCTGCACGAGCCAGCTACTATTACTACTTACAGATCCTGCAAGTACTGGGTGACACCTTTTCTTACCCGGTCGATCTGACCAAACTGCCAAGCGCTGCGGAGTTGAACTTCCCGGTACAGGGGACTTATGGTTTTCAACTGGACCTGATGCGCGACGGCCTGTCAGTCGAACTGACGTTCGAAAACAATCCATTGGAGTTTATCGTGGCCAGCCGCAGCCTGCTGGCCATCGCCGTGGTCACCGTCACAGCGGCGATCGCGATACCGGCCTACACTGAGCACGCCAAACGCGTGAACATCGGTGCGGCAGTCAATGCGGCAAACAGCTACAAAACAGCCGTCAGCCAATATTACCAGGCAAACAAAAAGTTTCCGGATGCCGCTGCCGCGTCGAAGATCACCTCCTCACCACGACACAGACACGCCAGTTACCGGATCAGGATCGAACCAGGCACGGGCAAGATCATTGCCACTATTCGTGGCAGCGGGAAAATCACGCTGGTACCAACGGCAGGTGGAAACACACTGACCTGGTCCTGTGTGACGACGATACAGTACAGGCTCGTTCCCTCGCAATGCAGGCGCTACGGCCAGTGATAGCACCCAACAGTATGCGAAAACAAGGCTCAGAAAAAGGATGGAAACAGGCTGACTGTCAGAAAAACCATTAAAAAAGGCTGGCATCAGCCAGCCTGGTATTATGTGTCGCTACCATGCGGTTCACCTAACCGAATGAAACGGCGTGCCAGGCTCCAAAGTCCCTGAAAACCTGACACGCCTCCGAATCCATGGAGTGTTTATTACTTCCCGCGCTTATCCTTACGTCACAACCAAGTCCGTGGCGTGCTCCTTGAAGTGTATAGTCGCACAACAAAGTCGGCAGCAATATAGGAAATGGTTGTAATATTTTGTAGGAAATGGACTACAGCACAATACCGGGTCTAGCCCGGATTTCTCACCACCGTTCGTAGCGAGACGGCGCAAGGGCGCGGCCTGGGTGGCTTTCGCGACCTAGGAGCGCGTAGGCAAGTAGGGTGCGTTGTACGCACCACCACCACGATAAATCACATCACATCACGCGAAGAGGCTTTGACACGCTGACACGCCGACAGAGCGAAAGCCAGCCAGGGCGTGCTATTGCGCCGTCGCAGTAGAAGGGTAGTGAGAAATGCGGGCCAGGAGAACATGAGATATAGTTCACCCGGTAAAAGTTGGAAAATATGACTCACGCCAAAGCCTCAAACTGTTTGTTTGCACAGGGGAAGAAATTGGCTGGCCAGGGACTGGCCAATTTGCACAAAATCCGATACTGCTCCGGTGCATCTATATTTACACGCTCAACGGTTACCTTTACCTTGTCTGGGCCATTTTCCTTGATAAGAGATGTAAACTCAGCAGAATAGTAACGTGGCGCATAACCGACAAGGGTAATAGGATCGCCAGTACGCATGAGCAAAGCCATATCGTCATGGGGGTTCTGTAAATCCTGCATAAGATAAAGCTGCTCGCCTTCTTTCAATTTACGTGAGCGTAACAGATTCTCCTTGTGCAGATGTCGCAGCCCCCTAGTGAAGAAATATACTTCGTAATTCTTTCCTTCGGTTGGTTCAGGGCAGGGAAAGATCTCAAGAGAATCCGTTGCCCTCAAACCACCGGTTCGGGCAAGCTCTTCCAGTTCGTCGTAGCGGGCTTCTGATAGACCCAACCACTGTAGATAGTCCTTGTACTCTGGACGGTTCTTGGCCAGAACACGATTCTTGAAAATCGGGAAGAGTTCTTCTGAGCGGTAGACCTTGCGCAGGTCCTGCATGCGGCCGAAAGGGCGGAAATTCGGCATTTCTTCGGCGCCGCGGGTATAAACGAACTGATAGAGGCCGTTTTCGCGCGTCAGGCGGCCTACCGGCTGCCAACGGCGAGTTTTCTCATCTTGCCATGCGATAAAAAGTGCTTTCATACGTCCTATTCTAGTCAAGCCTTGAGATCGAGTAGCCTTTTTGCATTGATTTCCAGCATCCGACACGCAAAATCACGGGCCGGTTCGGAAATTTCCGTATCAGGCACCTCATCCAGTATATCACTGTATTGAATCGGGTCTATTGCCGCCAGCCGCTCCCTCCAGTAATCGGCCGCAGCAGGGCGAATTTTAGCCGCTTCCCGAAACGCGTCCAATGTTTTCAGTGGCTTGACGCTTGCCGGGGTTGCGAAAAAGGCGGAACGGGCACGTTCGACGTAGGCTTCAACACTGCGCCCCTTATCTTTGGTCGTCAACCGCTCAGCTCGTGTCTCATCGGTCTCGTTACGCCCCAGGCTGGAAGCATGGTCGAATGTCGGAGCAAAAAATACCTCCTCCTGTCCTGGTACGAAAATCAACCCCCAGTTCTCGTGATGGCGATCCTGGTTGCTGACCAGTGCATCGAGCAACAGATAGCCGGCGAAAACGCCCGCTGCATCCGATATTGCATCCGGAGACTGCCAGCTATGAGGAAACGCAATTCTTGGATCTGATACAACTTTCAAAACAATGCGTACCGTATGCTGGCGGGCATGGAACCGCGCGCTCTGGTCATATTGGCCCACGATTCGGGCCAAAAGTTCATTGCCCAGAACCAGGCGCCCACCATCGGGAACGAACGAAGGTGTCACGACACCAGAACGACCCTTCCATACCGCCAGCTCATAATCCGCGTGTGGTAGTGCAAGAAGTTTGCAGATTTCGCAACATACTTTTTCGGCCCAGTTCTCGCCTGTACCAGGCCGGCCTTCCTTGAAGAGCATTTTCTGCCCCCTTGGTCCGTAGTACCAGAACTTGGTCTTGGTCCCAAGCTGTTCCAGCTGGATAGGGGCGTCATCCGGGAGTTCAAAGATGGGGTAAGGCATGGAACTAACCCGCGTTTCTCACCAGGTATATGGAAAAAGGTTGTTTTCCATGGCATAACAGTTGTACGAACAAGAAATTATCGCCGAGAGGAAAAACAGCCTTATGAAGACAGAGTGTACACCGAATCAGATAGAATTTCACGGCCTGGGGCGCCGTGTGGTGGTAGGAAAATTCGACGGTGGCAAGATCAGTTCAGATGGGGGTGAACTGTTGCTGCGCGAAGTCGAGCATCGCACCCATCTTCTCAAGCGCCTGGCCCGGATTTCTCACCACCGTTCGTCGCGAGACGGTGCAAGGGTGCGGGCTGGCTGGCTTTCGCGACCGAGGAGCGCGCAGGCAAGTAGGGTGCGTTGTACGCACCGCCACCATGACAGGGCGT
>JALUUZ010000286.1 GCA_027021095.1 Gammaproteobacteria bacterium | reverse complement strand
CGCACTCGATACCCGAAGCCACCTCGTCAACGGCATCCTTGTGGCGCTGCAAAGACTCGAGCTCACCCTCGAAAATCACCACGTTGTCGCGTAAAACCCGGATCGGGTTACTGCGCCGCACCACACCTTCCTTGACCAGGCAGCCGGCAACCTGGCCATACTTGGATGACCGGAAGACCGAGCGCACCTCTGCCAGGCCGATGATCTGGTCCTTGAATTCCGGCTGCAGCATACCGGTCAGTGCATTCTTGATGAAATCGATGGCATCGTAGATCACACCATAATACTTGAGCTGTATGCCTTCCTCTTCGATCAGGCGTTTCGAGGATGGATTGGCCCGCACATTGAAACCAATAATGATCGCCGAAGAAGCCATCGCCAGGTTGACGTCCGATTCGTTGATCCCGCCAACACCGGACGATACGATCTTGACCTTGACTTCGTCAGTCGACAGATCTTCCAAAGCCTGGCGCAAGGCTTCGGCCGAACCATGCACATCCGCCTTGATCAGCAGGTTCAATACCTTGGTGTCTCCGCTCTCCATCTGGGTGAACATGTTATCGAGCTGCGCCGCCTGCTGCCTGGCAATCTTGCTTTCGCGGTACTTGGCATGGCGGAACTCGGCCACTTCACGCGCCCGTTTTTCGCTGACCACGACGATCGCCTCATCCCCGGCATTGGGCAGTCCGGACAATCCCAGAATCTCCACCGGGATGGACGGACCGGCGGAATCCAGGACCTTGCCGTTCTCATCCAGCATCGCGCGTACACGCCCGTATTCCATCCCTGCCAGCAGGATATCGCCTTTCTTCAGCGTGCCTTTTTGCACCAGGACCGACGTGACGACACCACGGCCCTTGTCCAGCCGGGCCTCGATCACGACCCCGGACGCCGGACAGTCTACCGGCGCCTTCAAATCGAATATTTCCGCCTGCAACAGGATCGATTCCAGCAGTTCATCGATGCCTTCACCGGTCTTGGCAGAAACAGGCACGAACATCGTATCACCGCCCCAATCTTCGGGAATCACCTCTTCGGCACCAAGCTCCTGCTTGACCTTGTCCGGATTCGCCTCCGGCTTGTCGATCTTGTTGACCGCGACGATAATCGGCACCTCGGCCGCCTTCGCGTGCTGGATCGCTTCCTTGGTCTGCGGCATCACCCCGTCATCGGCTGCGACGACCAGCACCACGATATCGGTAATCTTCGACCCACGGGCCCGCATTGCGGTAAAGGCCTCGTGCCCGGGCGTGTCGAGAAAGGTGATCATGCCGTTTTCCGTTTCCACGTGGTAGGCACCGATGTGCTGGGTGATCCCCCCGGCTTCCACCGCGGTAATCGAGGAACTGCGTATCTTGTCCAGCAACGAGGTCTTGCCGTGATCGACATGGCCCATGATCGTCACCACCGGCGCCCGCGGCAGCGCTTCGGCGGTGACCTTTGCCTCCTCGATGACCTGCTCCTCGATTGCATCCTCGCGTGCCAGCTTGACCTTGTGCCCCATTTCCTCGACCACGATCATCGCGGTTTCCTGGTCCAGCGACTGATTGATCGTCACCATGCTGCCCATATTCATCATGACCTTGATCACCTCTGCCGCCTTGACTGACATCTTCTGTGCCAGGTCCGCGACAGTGATGGTTTCCGGGATCACCACTTCCTTGACCACCGGCGCCGCCGGCCGCTCGAAGCCATGTTGTGTCTTCTCCGCCCCTGCACTGACATGCTTTCTCTTCTTACGCCGCTGACCGCCTTTCCCTTCCTTGATATGCAGTTCCTTGCGCTCGAATTTTTCTGCCGGCTTCTTCGCCGCGGTTTTCTGTTTCTGCGGCTTCTTGTCCTGGCGTTCTTCCTTTTTCTCGGTCTGTGTTTCGAACTCCACTTCCGGCAGCAGGTCCTCGGCTGCCACCACCTCTGTCTGCTTCGTCTTCCGCTCCTCGGTACCGGCCGTGTCGGCAGCCGCCTGCTCTGCCGCCGCCTTGTCTTCCGCCTGTTTCCGCGGCTGCTCTTCAACCGGCTGTGCCGCCTTTTCTTCCACCTTCTGCTTCGCCAGCGCCTCGTCTTCCTTCTTCTTCAGTTCTGCGAGGGCCCGTTCCTGTTCTTTACGTTTGCGCGCCAGCTCCTCGGCAAGCTCCTGGCGGCGCTTGTTTTCCTCTTCGACGATGACGCTTTTCTTTACATAAGTCTTGCTCTTGCGCACCTCGACCGTCACCGTCTTGGCGCGGCCGTGCGAACCGGTCATTCGCAACTCGGTCTGTGTCTTACGCCTGAGCGTGATTTTTTTCGGCTCACCGATCACCACTTCGTCGTGTTTGCCATGCGAGCGGCGCAGGTACGACAAAAGACGCATCTTGTCATCATCAGAGATCTTGTGTTCCGGATTATCGACCTCCACACCCGCCTCATTCAGCTGCTTGAGCAGCTGCTCGGTGGAAATCCCGAGTAACCCTGAAAATTTTTCGACTGTAACTTCAGACATATATACCTATCTCCACAACACTATCCCTGTTGTTCGTCTGCAAACCAATGTTCGCGCGCCTTCATAATCAGCTGTGCGGCACGCTCTTCATCAATACCTTCTATCTCCAACAACTCATCGACTGACAGATCGGCAAGTGCCTCACGGGACGTGATCTCTTTGCTCGCCAACCGGAAAGCAAGGTCTTCGTCGACACCCTCCAGTTCCAACAGATCCTGTTCCGGCTTACTGTCTCCAAGTTTTTCTTCATCGACCAGCAGCTTGTTCAACAGCACGCTCTTGGCCCGGCTGCGCAGCTCCTCGACCACCTCGGGATCGAACTCCTCGATGCCTTCGAGTTCACTGACCGGCACGTAGGCGATCTCCTCGACACTGGTAAACCCTTCCTGGGCCAGGATACCGGCCACCTCGCTGTCGACATGCAGCTGCTCCTTGAACAGGTTCTGTATCCGTTCCACCTCTTCTTCGTTCTTTTCCTCGGCCTGGGCCTCGGTCATGACATTGAGCTCCCAACCGGTCAGTTCGCTGGCCAGCTTGACATTCTGCCCGCCTTTGCCGATGGCCTGCGACAACTGTTCCTCGCTGACCGCGATATCCATGCTCCTGGCATCCTCGTCGACCACGATAGCCAGCACTTCCGCCGGTGACATCGCGTTGATGACAAACTGTGCCGGGTTGTCATCGGCGAGAATGATATCGACCCTTTCACCGGCCAGTTCATTGGACACTGTCTGCACCCGCAATCCGCGCATACCGACACAGGCGCCTATTGGATCGATACGCGGATCATTCGAGCGCACCGCGATCTTGGCACGCAGCCCCGGGTCCCTGGCCGCACCAACGATTTCGATCAGTCCCTGCCCGACCTCGGGCACTTCCAGCTTGAACAGCTCGATCAGCAACTCAGGCCTGATCCTGCTGACGAACAGCTGTGGCCCACGTGGCTCGGAACGCACATCGTAAAGATAGCCGCGCACCCGGTCTCCCGGTTTGAACGCCTCGCGCGGAATCAGGTCATCACGCAGGATCACCGCCTCGGCATTGCCGCCAAGGTCCAGGAAGATGTTACCGCGCTCGATACGCTTGATCACACCAGAGACCAGTGACCCTTTCTTCTCCAGGTACTGTTCCACCACCTGCGCACGCTCTGCTTCACGCACCTTCTGCACGATGACCTGCTTGGCCGCCTGCGCAGAGATCCGGCTGAATTTCACCGACTCCATCTCGTCTTCGATAAAATCGCCAATCTCGACGTCCGGATTATCGATTCTGGCGGCACTGAGGCTGATCTGCTTCAGCGGAAACTCCTGCTCGTTGTCGTCCTCGACCACCTCCCAACGCCTGAACGTCCGGTAGTCACCGGTCTTGCGATCGATCCGCACGACGACATCGATGTCTCCACCGCTCTTTTTCCGGGCAGCAGAGGCCAGTGCCGCCTCGATGGCCTGGAAAATGATCTCCCGGTCGACTCCCTTTTCGTTCGATACTGCATCCGCTACTAATAATATTTCTTTGCTCATCGTCATCTACGTCCCCGGCTCAACCTTCGGTATCATATTCCGGTGCGATACGCGCACTCTGAATATTGTCGAAAGCCAAGCTATGTTCTGTGTTATCCACCAAGAGTACCACCGAGTCGTCTGTAACCTGCTTGATCCGTCCTGTATAGTGTCGATGACCGTCCTGTTTGTGCACAAGTTTTACGCGTATGCGCGCCCCCGTGAAACGCCGGTAATGTGCCGGTTCGAACAATGGCCGGTCCAGGCCCGGGGAGGAAATTTCCAGCGTATAGTTCCCTGCAATCGGATCCTCCACGTCCAGTACCCCACTGACCTGGTTACTGACCCGTTCACAATCCGTCAGGTCGATCCCGTTGTCGGAATCGATAAACACGCGTACCCGTGTACTCTTCCCGCGCCTGTGTAATTGAATACCCAGCATTTCATAACCCATTGATTCTACAGTGGGGCGCAACAGTGATTCCAAATCTGCCGGCTCGCCTTTCATCCACGGCTCCGTAAAATCAAATCCTGCCTAAATTCCATAATATAATTGCATAAATAAAAAATGGGCCCGCGGCCCACTATTTTTCTTACTGAATGTCACGTAATTATAACGCGAAGTTGATAAATACGCCAATCTCACCGGTCAAACACCGGTAGTATAGTGCAAATAAAAAGCCCCTGATGGGGCTTCTCACGATTGGTAGCGGGGACAGGATTTGAACCTGCGACCTTCGGGTTATGAGCCCGACGAGCTGCCACTGCTCCACCCCGCATCAGGCAGCCGAAGTTTAACGTCAGTACTGAATTTTATCAAGTGGGGATTGGGCGTTTCATGAATTTTTTCAACATTCATATAAAAACGGACACGTTCATGTGTCCGTTTTCATCAGCCTTGTGCAAAACGACCGGTTTCTGCAATGCCGCCGGCCTGTAACCCATCCCGCTGCAAGCCAGAAGAATCCCCCGTCCCGGAGAACCCGCAGACTGCCGGGCGCGATCAGGGTTTGATATACAAATAGCCCTTTTGCTGAAGATCGATCACCCGTGCCACGCCTGACGGGACGATCGACGCGTGCAGATTGATTCTGCTCTTGTTGATCTTCTTGCCGCGAATCGTATTTGCGCAGATCTCGAATTTCACGCCCCGGTCCGCCAGCGTCTGTACGGCAGAGTCGAACGACCGGCCACGCCTGTCCTGGCTGCCGTCCACCAGCGTGAAAGCGCCACTGCTGTGAGTCACGACAATGATATTCGCATTTTTATCACCCAACGCATTCAGGTGGTTCTTGATATTGCGCAGTGCGCCAAACGCCTTGTTGATATCATTGATATGATAAACAACCTTTTGCTGTTTAAACCCGTTCTTGGCATTCTTCAGATTGCTCATTCCGCCCATACATCCAGTCAATACCGATGCCGCCAGAACCACAGTAAAAAACATTAAATACTTCTTAAAAGCCTTCATCTCTACTTATCCTCCAATAATCTGGATTTAGTCTACAAAATTACGGAAAACAGCCCTGTTGTGCAAGCTCTATTCCCTGGCCAGGGAAGCCTGATGACTATTAGACTGAAGAACTACCAGCTTACAACCCCCCGTTCTGGCAGACCAGAACGCCGCTTAGCCTGAATTATACTTCCTTTGGGAACTCTGCTCGAGACAGAGACTCCTGATATATAGATATCTTATATGACTTCAAATTACAACACTAGCTTTTGTTCTGGTATTTACGCAGTTTTCGCCACAAAGTAGTCTTATCTATTCCCAGTATATCGGCAGCAAGAGTTTTTTTTCCATCAGCGATTTCTAATACATAATTTATGTATTTTTCCTCGAGCCGTTCCAACGAGGGTAATTCTTCGGCATCCTGCCAGTTTTTCGGGTCAAAACCAGACTTTTCATCGTTGGAACCCGCCGCCGGTGAAACCAGGTCCTTGACTGTCAATTGCGCAGAATCGGCCAGGATCACACAACGCTCCACCGTATTTCGCAATTCCCTGATATTGCCTGGCCATTTTCTATCCAACAGGTATTTCAACGACTCGGAATCAAAACCGCTGATTTCGCGCTGATACTGTCGGCTGAATTCACGCACGAACGCATCGATCAGCAACGGAATATCGTCACGCCGTTCCGCCAATGACGGCAGATGTATCGTCACCACGTTCAGACGATGGTAGAAATCATGGCGAAATTTTCCCTGGCTGACCAACTGCGCAAGATCACGATTGCTGGCGGAGATGATGCGCAGCTCGATCGGGATTTCCTGCGTCCCCCCCACACGGGTGACCGCCTGGCTTTCGATCGCGCGCATCAGCTTCATCTGCATTGCATCGGAGATATTGCTGATCTCGTCGAGAAACAAGGTGCCGCCGCTGGCCTGCTCCATCAGGCCGCGCTTGCGCTGCACGGCGCCGGTAAAAGCGCCCTTTTCATGCCCGAACAATTCACTTTCCAGTAACGACTCTGTCAGCGCACCACAGTCGATCACGACGAACGGCGCCTCGTGCCTCGGACTGTAATCATGCAAAGCCCTGGCGACCAACTCCTTCCCTGTCCCTGACTCTCCGGTGATGATCACGTTGCAATTGACCTCGGTCAGTTTTTCCAGCTGCTCAAACACCGCTTTCATCGCCTTGGATTTTCCAATCATGCCGAAATGGCCGGTCTGACTGCGCACGCGCTTTTTCAGCAACTGGTTTTCATCCCGCAACCTGGCCGACTCCAGGTTACGTTTGATCAGCAGCAACAGTTCCTCGAAATCGAACGGTTTCTTCAGAAAGTCCGTCGCCCCGCGCTTCATCGCCTCGACTGCATTTTCGACCGACGAATAGCCGGTCATCACCAATACAGGCACCTCGGCATCGATACTGCGGATTTTCGACAACAGTTCAAAACCACTCATCTCCGGCATACGCAGATCGGTCAGCACCAGGTCAGCGCCCCGGGTTTCAAACTCCTGCAGGCACTGCACCGCAGACTGGAAAACATGACAGGCAAACCGGGGGGTGTCCTTACAATTTTCAAAACTGCGCCGGATCACCGAACAAGTGACCGGATCATCATCCACGAACAGTAATTTGACGGTTTTGTCCTGCATACTATGCCTTGTGTTGAACGCCAGGCCGCGGCAAACACACCAACCGGGGAATTCAGTTCAGCATCCGCTCTTCTGCCGGCAGTTCGCCGGCACGCGGCAACACCACCTCGACCTTGACACCCCCTTCGGGCCGGTTGCTTACCTGGATATTGCCCTGGTGTTTCTTTACGATCCCATAACTGACAGACAGGCCCAGGCCTGTTCCCTCTCCCTCGTCCTTGGTCGAAAAGAACGGGTTGAAGATCTGCGGCAGATCCTGCTCCCTGATCCCGACACCGTCATCGAGCACCTGGACCGCCACATGCTCCTGCTGCTCGATAACATGAATCGCGATCTCCCCATTCTGCCTGACCGCATGCAATGCATTCAACAGAATATTGACGAAAACCTGCTGTAATTGATTCGGGTCTCCGTGTACGAACAGCGGGGATTTCCGGTCGAGACTGAAACTGACTCCCAACTGCTGCCCGCGGCGCTCGAACAGCAGCACCGTCTCCCCAAGCAGCTTTACGATATCGAATTCCACGTATTGCGGCTCGGCCTCCTTGGCAAAATTCAAAATACCCTGTACGATTCTGGCACAGCGCTTGACCTCCTTGCGCAACGCCTGCAGATCACTGCGTGTCTGCGCCTCCTTTTCCGGGATGTCCTGCTCGATCAGCTTGGCCAGCGAATTGATGTTCATCAATGGATTATTGATTTCATGCCCGATACCGGCCGCCATCTGTCCAATCGCAGCCAGGCGCTCCGACTGCCTGGCCGCCGCCTCTGCTTTCATCCGGTCGTTCAGCGCCTTTTCCAGCTTGTCGGTGAGATAGTTGAATGCCTGCCCCAGGTGTTCCACCTCATCCGAGCGTTTCTGCTCGTAACGCAACTGCTTCTCACCGTCCGCGTAACGTGTCATCAACTGCGCCATTTTCTGTACCGGCTGCGCCAGCCGTGCCGCCGCCCAACGGGCTACGAAAAGGCTCGTCACCAGCACCAGGAGAATCAACAGGCCTATCGTATCGCGGATTTTATTGATCGACGCAAGCGCGGTAAGCTTTGGTACATCGATCACCAGCAGCCATTTCGTGTCCCGGTCGTCGTATGGTTTATGCACTTTGAAATACAGCACACTGCCATCCGCTGCCGGAAACTCGCCATGACTTGCCGTGCGGCTGATTTTCTTCCACGCCTTGTGTCCTACCCTGTTTGAAAACCTGATGCCTGTTCCCAGTTGGTTCGCAAAACGCTTGTCAGGGTCTTTGTGGTACAGATAGATGCCGTCGCGCTCACGATCCTGCGGATTGATTTCGACGATATACACATTCCCGGGGATTCCTCCCAACGCTGCCTCTACCGTGTTGTCAATACGCTTGCCCCACATGTTGACCACCAGGAACCCTTGCAGACTGTCGAGCTCATCCTTGATCGGCACCGAGTAACGCACCATCGCCGGACAGAAATTGACTTCTCCGGTGACTTTTCCGCGTTCATAGTTGGAAACCGAGGTCCGTCCTTCGGTCTTCAGTGCGCGTATAAAAAAGTCCTTGCTGCGGATATTCTCAACGATACCCAGGCCTTTCTTGCCGCGATACCGGACAGGCAGCAAGGCCCCTTCTTTCACCTTGACCAAGGTACGCCCATGCGTATCGGTAAAACGCAATGCCTGGATACTCGGCGTCGTCGACTGGTAGTTCAGGAAAAACAGCGCCAGCTGGGTTGCCTTGGTCTCATACTGCGCACTACGCCGCTTTCCCTCCTGGACCGCGGCAAACTCCTTGACGATCGGAACCTTGGCCAGTCCGTCGGCAATCGACTTCTGATTGCCCATCTCGTTGCTGATTTCCTTGGACATCTTGTCCAGCGTCTTGTGGATCTCCTGTGCCGTACGTTCTTCGATGTCCTGCTTGATATAAGAAACCAGCTGCGCCAGCAACACGAACAACGGCGCCACTGCCATGACAAGTAACATCCAGAAAATTTTCTGTCTCAACTGCATTATCAGTGCATTCTGTGTCGGGATGAATAGTGGTTACAGAGCCGCCGAAACTTGCTTAGTTGAAGTTTACCACACTCTGAAGGGATCACCGCGGCCTCGACGGCGAAACAACAATATATTGATTTAAATGAAGAAATGTGGACTGGAGGGCGATTCAGAAACGGCTTGGTGCGTGCCCGCTGAAAGCCCGGCAGCCCTTTCAGGGCTGCACGAACTTTACTGAGATACTGGTACGGCTGATTCCGTCAATAAACAGAATTACGCACCGTATGCTCGAGGCGGTAGAAACTGTCCTTGAGCCTGAAGAAATCATGCTGGATGTGGCGATTGTGGTGCAGCGTATGCGCATGCCGCATCTGGTGGCTCAACTGCAGAAACCTGGTCTTCACCTTTCTGAACTGGCTTTTAACCACGACCGGGTTCGAGCTGCTGGCGACCGAACTGGTCAACCCACTGGCAATAAAGGCCACCTTCTTGGCATCGTAGTACAAATGACTGTACCCGGTCTTATAGCGCACCAGGCCGGCAAAATGATGGGCCGCCCTGGCAAGATTCATCGCATCGGTAGTCAGCGGGTCGTGACTGAATGCACTGCCACTAAATACCAACAAAAATAACGGAATTACTTTTAACAGTTTCATCTTCTTCCCCTGTATCGTTCTCTTCTGTCTAACGACTGACTGGAAACGTCTTAAGATACGTTTCGGGTTATTGTATCAGACAGCACCAGGCTGCAACGAATTTTATTATCTCATGATACAGCATTGAAACTGAATAGAGGCTGAATTGTCGCCGCCACAGAACCGATCAGCAATCGATTGTCACGCTGCTGGCAGCGTGCCAAGGACGATTGAACAATGTAATGGGGTGGTACGCACGGCGCACCCTTTGGTACAAAGCGTGCACCGTCACGACAAGGCAAGTCGAATCGCATCATGTGGTCATCCTTTGTAAACCACCCGGGGATTGCTTGGAGCCTGAATCCCGCGGGCCGGAAGTTTTTTCTGCAACATTGCCTCGCCCAGAGGCGGCGCAGAAAAAAGCTTGCGGACCGCGGGAGAATTCAGGCGGGGGTTGTCAGAATCACGACCGGTGGTCAAAGCACCCTGGCAACCAGCTGCATCAATTCGTCCGGAAACAAGCCCAGCCCGAGCGCCAGCAGGCAGTTGACGCTGAGTGCAAACTTCATGTCCACGCCCATCGCCAGGCCCTCTGAGGCCTCGTTGTCCGGCTTGTCGAAATACATGACCTTGACGATACGAATGTAGTAAAACGCGCCGATGATGGCAAACACGACCGCGACTACCGCGAGCCAGACCAGGTCGATGCTGACCACCGCCTTCAACACTTCCAGCTTGGCAAAGAAACCCACCGTGGGCGGCACGCCGGCCAGCGAAAACATAATGATCAAGGTCATCAGCGCAAACCACGGGTGCTTTTCATTCAGCCCCTTGAAGTCATCGATCTGGTCAGCTTCAAAGCCTGCCCTGCTAAGAAGAATGATCAGTCCAAAGGC
>JALUUZ010000285.1 GCA_027021095.1 Gammaproteobacteria bacterium | reverse complement strand
CGGTTCAGCCTCGGCCCAGATACGCCCGCCATGCCTGCGGATGATCCGCGCAACCGTTGCCAGGCCGATACCGTTACCTTCGAACTCTTTGTCCGTATGCAGACGCTGAAACGCGCCAAACAACCTGTCCGCATACCGCATATTGAAACCGACACCATTGTCGCGAATCATATAGACCTGTTCTCCATCACGCTGCAGCACATCGAACTCGATCCGGCTTTCAGTGGTCTTGCTGCTGTACTTCCAGGCATTGCCAACCAGGTTGTCGACCGCGATCGCAAGCAGCTTCCTGTCGCCCTGTACCTGCACCCCTGGTTCTATCACAGCGTCCACCTTTCTATCGGGTTCATAGTCATGCAGCTGATCGAGGCTTTGCTCAACCAGCGATGACAGGTTCACATCCTGGATCTCGAGGTCAGTGCGGTTGACCCTTGACAGCTTCAACAGGTCGTCGATCAGGTCCGCCATATGCTGCGACCCATGACACACACGCTGCAGGTAATCCCTGCCAGTGTCATCGAGCACGTCCTTGTAGTCTTCCAGCAGGATACGGCTGAACCCATCGATAGAACGCAGCGGTGCACGCAGATCATGCGAGATCGAATAGCTGAACGCCTCCAGTTCACGGTTGACCTCTTTCAGCTCCCGGGTACGCGCCTCTACCAGCTCTTCCAGGTGCGCCTGGTTTCTCTTCAGCTGCTGCTGTGCTTCGACACGCTCGGAGATATCATCCACCAGGGACGCGACCCCGATCACCTCGCCATCGCTCGTCACCAGCGGTGTATTGTACCATTCGCAGGTGATCAGCTTGCCTGACTTGGTCACGTTCTGGTTGCTGCTGCGCTCCCCTCCCTTCCTTGTCAACAACTCCTGCCATACTCTGCTGACAACCGGCACCACCGACTCCGGAACGATCAAGTCCATGGCCTGGCGCCCCTTGGCCTCCGCGTAACTGTAACCAAAAATCGCTTCCGCCGCCTGGTTCCATTCCACCACCCTGAAATCAGTGTCCCACTCGATTACGCCCAGCGGGGTATTCTGTACATGCAGTGACAGCTTCTGCTTGATGTCCACAAACTGCTCATGAATCTGCAGGCGCTCTATTTCTGCCGCTGCACGTGCAGCAAAGATATGCAGCGTGTCATAATAATGGTCCGTTTCGCGCAGCTTCTTTTTATCCAGGATCGCGATCAGTCCGATCGGCCTGGACCTGGAATCGAACAGCGGAGTGCCGATATAGCTTTCAGCATGGATTTGCTGCAACAAAGCATCCTGTGGAAATTTCTGCCGTACCGAATCAGCAAAGATACAAGTTTCCTTACCGACCACCTGGTCACAAGGTGTCCCGGCCAGTGAGTACGAGATATTTTCGACGATTCGGCCATCCGCACAGACAGAATAAGTAAAGATACTTTGTTTCGCCGCATCCAGCAGCCCGATAAAAACATAACTTGCCGAGAACAGCTTCTGCAACTGCAATACCATTTGTTCGAAAAACCGCTTTCCGGTCTCACCACAGACCCCCGCAGCGATATGTTGAATGGCATCCAGAATCCGTTTTCTGTCGGTGACATCACGGACGATCGCCTGCACCAGTTTTTCGTCACCGATCACCACTTGGCTGAAATTGATCTCGGCATCGAAGCAGGAACCATCCGGTCTTTGGAACCGCCACTGCAACTGCCGCGAGCCGCCATCAGCGACACCCTGCAGAATCTTCTGTATTCGCGGTGCCGAGGGCTCGCCATCCGGCTGCCGCGCCGGAGAAAGCTTTTCCGGGCCGAGGCCCAGCATCTGCCCCGGTGACACAGAGAACATTTTCAATGTACTGAGGTTGCAATCGACAACCACATCGTCACGCAAAATAATGATCGCATCATAGGCATGCTCGAACAGCAGTTGGTATTTCTCCTCACTTTTTTCTCGCGCCTGTTGCTGCTGCTTCCGGTCGGTGATGTCCTGGACCACACCGACCATGCCAACGGGTTTTCCGGCCTTGTCATACTCGACACGGCCTGTTCCAGCCACCCAGCGCTGTTCCCCGTCTGCACGAACGATCCGGTGTTCCACATGGTATTTGTTTCCACTTCGCAGTGCCTGTTCGATACGCTGCTGCAACATGGCACTGTCTTGCGGATAGATATACTGCTTGTATGCATCGAAGGTCTGCGGAAAGCTGCCCGGCGCCAGGCCGAATATTTTCTCAGTCTCGACCGACCAGTAGACCCGGTTTTCGGCTATGTCCCACGACCAGATTCCCATGTTCCCTGCGTCCAGCGCGATACTTCGCTGTGTCTCGGTATCACGCAGCGTCTTGCTGATCTTGCTCCCTTCCTTCCTCGCA
>JALUUZ010000284.1 GCA_027021095.1 Gammaproteobacteria bacterium | reverse complement strand
GAATTTTACAAGTCTTTTCTGCACTGAGAGAAGACTTCTGAAATTCGATCGACCCTGAAATTTTATTGTACCGAGGTGAAGTAAGTGAATATACAAAAACAGCCGATCTACATGGACTATTCTGCAACCACGCCGGTGGATCCGCGGGTTGCCGACCTCATGTGTCAGTACCTGACGATGGACGGCCAGTTCGGCAACGCGGCATCGCGGTCCCATTATTACGGCTGGAAGGCGGACGAGGCAGTCAGCCGGGCGCGTGAGCAGGTCGCACAGCTGGTGAATGCCGATCCGAAAGAGATCATCTGGACTTCCGGTGCAACCGAGTCGGACAACCTGGCGATCAAGGGGGTCGCGCAGTTCTACCGGAAGAAGGGAAAACATATCGTGACCTGCAAGACCGAGCACAAGGCGGTACTCGATCCGTGCAGGTACCTGGAAAAGCAGGGTTACGAGGTGACCTATCTCGACCCGGAGGACAACGGCCTGATCGATCTCGGCAAGCTCGAGGCAGCCTTGCGCGACGATACGATTCTCGTGTCGATCATGCATGTCAACAACGAGATCGGCGTGATCCAGGATATCGAGGCGATCGGTGAGATCACGCGTGAGCGCGGTATCCTGTTCCATTGTGACGCCGCGCAGAGCGCCGGCAAGGTGCCGATCGACCTGCAGAAGATGAAGGTCGACCTGATGTCTTTCTCGGCGCATAAGATCTACGGCCCGAAGGGGATCGGCGCACTGTATGTGCGGCGTAAACCGCGGGTCCGGCTCGAGGCGCAGATTCACGGTGGCGGGCATGAGCGCGGCATGCGCTCGGGTACGCTCGCAACGCACCAGATCGTCGGCATGGGTGAGGCGTTTCGTATCGCCGGCGAGGAAATGGAGCAGGAAAACAGGCGAATATACGCACTGAGGAAAAGGTTATTCGAGGGTTTGAAAGACATGGAGGAAGTCTATATCAATGGAGATATGGACCACCGTGTCGCAGGCAATTTAAATATCAGTTTCAATTATATCGAAGGTGAGTCGCTGATCATGGCGATCAAGGACCTGGCGGTTTCGTCCGGCTCGGCCTGCACCTCGGCGAGCCTGGAGCCGTCTTACGTGCTGCGCGCGCTTGGCCGCAACGATGAACTGGCACACAGTTCAATTCGTTTTACACTCGGCCGTTTTACTACAGAGCAGGAAGTCGACCACGCAATCGAGCTGATCAGGAAGCAGGTGAACAAGCTGCGCGAGTTGTCACCCTTGTGGGAGATGTACAAAGACGGGATCGACCTGTCAAAGATCAAGTGGGCTGCGCACTAGGAATGATCCGGGTGCGTGTCCCGGCCTGCCGCCGTTCGGCGGCGGCGACAGAATCGGTAACAAAGAGTTTGCAAACAGGAGAACAGAAATGGCTTATAGCGACAAAGTGATCGATCATTACGAGAATCCGCGCAACGTCGGTTCTTTCGACAAGGACGACACGGCGGTGGGTACCGGCATGGTCGGTGCGCCTGCCTGTGGCGACGTGATGCGCCTGCAGATCAAGGTGGGTGAGAACGGTGTGATCGAGGACGCGCGGTTCAAGACCTACGGCTGCGGTTCGGCGATTGCGTCGAGTTCGCTGCTGACCGAATGGGTCAAGGGCAAGACGCTCGAGGAAGCGCGCCAGATCAAGAACACCGAGATCGCCGAGGAGCTCGAACTGCCGCCGGTGAAAGTGCATTGTTCGGTACTGGCCGAAGATGCGATCAAGGCGGCGATCGAAGACTATGCGGCCAAGCGAACCGAAGGCTGAGAGTACAGGGAGTGACGATGGGGATTACCCTGACTGAAAAAGCGGCGCAGCATGTCAAGGCTTACCTGGCCAACCGCGGCAAGGGCGAGGGCCTGCGGCTGGGCGTCAAGACTACCGGCTGTTCCGGCATGGCGCATGTCCTCGAGTTCGTCGATCAGCCGGACGCCAACGACGTGCAGTTCGAATCACACGGGGTCAGGATCTTCGTCGATCCGAAGAGCCTGGTCTACCTGGATGGTACCGAGCTGGACTTCGTCCGCGAAGGGCTGAACGAGGGGTTCAAGTTCAACAACCCGAACGCCAAGGATCTGTGCGGCTGTGGAGAGAGCTTCAACGTCTAGGCCGATGCGTTCACAAAATCATTTTGAGCTGTTCGGCCTGGCCACGGCCTACGCGGTCGATAAAGAGCTGCTCGTCAAGCGTTTCCGGGAGCTGCAGCGCGCCACGCATCCGGACAGGTATGTCAACGCCAGTGACCAGGAGCGCCGTCTTGCCTTGCAGCAGGCCACGCAGGTCAACGAAGCCTACCAGGTATTGAGCGATGCCGTGTCCCGTGCACGCT
>JALUUZ010000283.1 GCA_027021095.1 Gammaproteobacteria bacterium | reverse complement strand
GAACAATGTCGATTCGTTCGGTCACAGTTATGGCGGCCACATGAACTTCCATATCTCGAAACGGCTGTGGCACAGGTTGGTAGATCGCTCCCCGCACACCCTGCTGAAATTTTTGACATTCAAAGTATCGAGCATCGTCTATACCGGGCAGGGGCGGGTAGCTTTGTTGTCGGACAACAAAGCACAGTACCAGTTGACTCAACGTGGCCTGGAAATGAAATGTGTGCGCGGTGTGCAGACCATGTACGACCGGCCGCTGTTCAACGAGCGCGACGAAGCACATTGTGACGAGGCACGGCTGCACGATATCTTTTACGACACCAACCTGGCGGAGCCGGCTCTCTACCTCAAGGCAGGCGTCAACCAGATCATGCTGGCGATGTTCGAGGAGGGGGCGGTGGGCGATACGCTGACGCTCGATGAACCGCTTTACGCGCTCAGGCTGTTCGATTGCTCACCATCACTGACAAAGAAAGCCAGGCTGATCGGTGGTGAGGCACTGACAGCAGTGGAGATCCAGCTGCGTTTTTTCGAGCAGGCGCAGCGATTCGTCGAGTCCGGGCGTGCCGAAGGGTATGTGCCTGAGGCAATGCAGATTCTTGAGTACTGGGGCGAGACGCTCGAGTTGCTCGAGGCCCGTGATTTCGACCGCTTGTCCCGGCGCCTGGACTGGGTGTTGAAGAAACGGGTGATCGAGCAGGCGCTCGACAGCCGGGCAGCACCCGGCTGGGCCTCACCGCAGGTGTGCTACCTGGATATGCTGTACTCATCACTGGATCCTGCCGAAGGGATCTACTACCAGGCGCTGGCAGACGGGTTTGTCGACCGCCTCGTCACTGATGACGAGATCGATTACTTTCAAGCCAATCCGCCATCAGGAACCCGGGCCTGGGGCAGGACACAGTTGTTACGCCAGCTGCCGGTGAGCGACATCGTCAGCGTCAACTGGGACGCAGTCAGCTATCGTGTAAGGCGTGAAAGGTGCACGCTGACTGAAACCGTGAAGTTCCCCAGTGTGCACGGTGCAACGGAGGCAGACCTTGCCCAATGCAGTGACGAGGCGGCTGTGATCAGAAATTTTGGCAAGGCCATTCGCGGCTGTTTTTGACTAACATACTGAGTATAAGAGGAGTTGATCATGTCTGAAAAAGAATTGCCTATCCACAATGACAAACCCACTGACGGAGACGCAGACGCTGTAGGCGCAGCCCCGGATATGTCGGCAGAGCGGAAAACCGCAGCCAGCATGTTCGCTGCCGCCGACAGGATCATTCAGGCTGTCAGCGAAAACGACAGCATGGAATTTATTCGCCAAAGCCGGCAGCACGGCGGCCAATAGCTCACCAGCCGACCAGGAGTAAGCAATGTCGACACGATCCTTGTTTGGGATGGAAACGGAACTGGCTGTCGCCGATGTAGAGACTACTGTGGAGACTACTCGTACGCCGCACAGCATCAGTGCTGATCTTCTGGGTATGGCATCCGAGTTGCCGTCGCTCGCTTCGTCGCAAAGCGGCCTGTTTCTTGCCAATGGCGCGAGAATCTATCTGGATATCGGTGGGCACCTGGAATACAGCACGCCCGAGGTCACCTCGCCTGACGCGATGGTCGCGCACCTGTTTGCACAGGAAAAGCTGCTGCTCGGACTGGCGAAACGGCTCGATTATCAGGTCAGGATCTGGAAAACCAACGTGTGTTATTTCAAAACGGGTAACACCTGGGGCAGCCATGAGTCGCACCTGTATAGCGGCCGCTTGAATCCAGAAGACCTGATCCCGCACCTGGTCACCAGGGTGATTTACACCGGAGCAGGCGGCTTGGATGTTTCGCAGGATACCCCGGCCTTTTCATTGTCGCCGCGAGCGGAATTCTTTAAATCCAAGATGACTGACGATACTACCGAGCACCGCGGCATCTTTAATTCCCGTAATGAAGCCTTGGCGCGTGCCGGCTACCGGAGGCTGCATATCATCTTCGGCGACACGCTTTGCTCACACAAGGCGGTATGGCTCAGAATTGCGATGACTAATTTGATCACGCTGCTCAGTAGCCGGGGTGTTTCCGTCGCCAAGGATATTGCAATCCGTCACCCGGTCGGCACACTGGCAAGGTTGTGCAGGGATGTGAGCTGCCAGGCTGTGCCGATCGAACTCACCAACGGCCGCAAGACCACGGCGGTCGGCATACAGCGGGCCTACCTGGAGCGGATCCGGAGCTGCCTGAAAAGCGGGTTTATGCCGGTGTGGGCCGAGGAGGCGTGTAACCGGCTCGAATCACTGCTCGATGACCTGGGCAAAGGACCGGAACATGTCGCCGGCCAGTTGGACTGGGCGATGAAGTACAGTTTGTTCAGTCGGTACCTGGAGAAGCATCATGCTGCCTGTTTCGACAAGCATTCGCCCGGTCTTCGCCATGTCAGCCAATTGGATAAGGATGAGCGGCTTCGGGTTCGCGCCAAGCTCGCCGAGATGGATATACGTTTCGGCGAACTTGGTGAAAACGGAATCTTCAATCAAATGCACGCATCCGGCGTACTTGCCCATGAGGTCGTGCCTGAAAGTGCGATTCAGTCCGCTGTCGACAATCCACCCCAGGATACACGCGCCAACCCGCGGGGCAAGTGGATCAAGCGAATATGGGATGGCAAGGATGCGTCGCAGTTTCTGTGTGACTGGGATGTGATAGTCGATACCAAAAGCCGGTGCCGCCTGGACCTGGCTTCGCCGTTCGTCAGAACGCCCCAGTGGGGACAGATAACCTGATACGTGCGCCCGGTCGGTGAGCCAGCGTCTCAAAGCCTCTTCGCGTGATGTGATGCGATTCAAAACACCTGGAGATCGCTTGGAGCCTGAACCCGCAGTCCGCAAGCTTTTTTCTGCAACATCGCCTCGCCCAGAGGCGGCGCAGAAAAAAGCTTGCGGACCGCGGGGTCGTTCAGGCGGGGGTTGGTATTGTCATGACCTGTCAAAGTACTTCATACAGGGTGTGGTGCGTACGACGCACTAGTTTTCTTTGATTGCCTTGGATTTCCATTCATCACCTTCGAGCGTCCACAGCAATACGTCTGGCGAGACATCGGAGTCAATCCATTTTCGGTTGTCGCGCAGTTCATCGGTATTTCTTCTATCCTTATCGCGGTATTCCACCTCGATACCGATTACTGCGGTCAATACGGGTTGTACCGCGAGGTCAGGATCGAAGGGTGGTAGTACCGCGGGCAGGCTGCCCTTAGCCAGGTAGCAGCAGGCCGCGTGAGTCGTGGGACCATAGGCACCGCAGACGACAAGAAAGATTTTTCCGTTGTCGGGCTGCCGTTGTGCAAGGATCAAACCATAGCTGGTGCCAATTTGCGTGGACAGGTAGAGTTTTCTGCCGACCAGAAAAGCCCGTGTCTCGTCTGTCACCGATGTCCAGTTTTTTATTCTCTTGCTTCTTAGTTCGTCTCTTTTCAGGTTCAGGTCTTCGTAGATCAGTCTCTGTTCACGTTTTTTCTTGGGCCAGGCAAGGTAACAGGGTAAGCGCGGCAGCTTATTGTTGCCGAGGTTGAGTATTTTTGCCATAAGATATTCAGTCGCATGACAGACATACGGGCTGGCGATCGCGGTGATGCTGATCTCCTTGTCGAGCTCCTTGACCCAGGATTCGTCTTTTACCCGGTCAAGCTTGTTTGGCATACAGTAGGCATGGAACATGTCGATACGCAGGTGAGACAGTTCCGGTGCCGTATAGAGTTTCCTGAAGGCCCTGAAATCCCAGGTCGCAATCATGTCTGTCATACGTTCTTTTAGATATCGAGCGCCGATCATGACGCACATGGTCTGCTGGTTTCTGTAACTGTGCAGGAAATTCTCGCCAACACGGACAAGCAGGGGATTTTCAGTCAGCGAGTCGGGCGGTGACAGTATCCTGTCCAGCGCGATCAATTCGGCAATCGACACTGGTGTGTCGTACTGGTCGTCTTCAAACAGCGCTTTAAGGCGCCGGCGTTCTATGGTGACGGGCAAACGAGTGGGTTTGCCTTTTACCGTTCTTTGCGTGTAGTGTCCCGCCTTTTTGCTCGCCTTGCTGATAGCATCCTCAAGTTTGGTCCATCGTTTGTAGTACTCTTTTTTTTTGAGTACCGCTTCTTTGATCGAGAGTATATAAGACACCATCATTACATCCTGCCCGTCGCCTGTGTCGCGGCTATCATAGCAACTGTGAGCACGGAGTGCTAGCCCGCCTTTCTCGCCACTGTTCGTAGCGGCAGCAGTCGGTCAAGGACTCCAGCTCGTTGATGTTCGGCAGGCGCCAGCCTGGATATTCGCCTGTTTCGCGGTTCAGTGTGTCCACCGCCGACAGCGCCTGTTGCCAGCTGACGGCACCGCACAGGTTGGCGGTCCGCTGCCAGGTCAGGCCGGTTGGTGACTGTTTTCTGGCTGACCACGAAGCGTGGTGTCAGCCAGGGCAGGCCGTACCTGAATTCGGCATCCTGGCCGCCGCCGGCGCAGTCGATTTCGGCACCACCAGGGCCGTGGCAGGTGATTTGTCCCGTTTGCAGGCAGCCTGGGCTGTTACTTGGCATTTTGTTTGCAAATCATAATGTATTTTGACCGAGCCTGATGAGCTCAGCCAAACGGGCGGATCGAGCGAGATGATAAAAAACTACCTTAGCAGGATTACTGATTTAAGTATCAAGCAGCAGATGTTTGCCGGTTTCGGGCTGACCATCGTGCTGTTGGTCGTGATTGCCGTGATGTCAGTTTTTATCTTGTCGAAAACGAAAAAAGCGGCGACGAATGTGACCGCCAAGCACCAGCCTACGGTGATCAAGGCGTTTCAGTTGTCAGAGAGCTTGAAGAAGTCCAATGCGGACCTGGGCCTGTACCTGCTCAGCAAGAACAAGGTGCATGAAAAGAATTTCAAGAGAGAGCTGGTTCGCTCGGTCATGCTGCTGCGTGAGCTCGAGGCACAGGATACGGTCAAGTCCGATCCGGTGGCTTTGCGTGCGATCAAGCAGATCGAAGCCGATATGCAGGCCTATCACTCGTACAAGGACAAGCTGCTGACATTGGCCAAGAGTGACAGCCGTAATTTTCCTGGCATGAGCTATGCGACCAATCATATCAATCCGCTGAGCCGCCAGATACTCAGTGGCCTGGCGATCATGATCGACATCGAAGAGGGCAGTGAGAACCCGCGTCCGGCGTTGTTGAAACTGCTCAATGAATTACGCTATGACTGGTCCCGGGTGATGAACAGTATCCGTGCCTTTCTCGGCTACCGCAGCCGGTATTCGATGAATGAATACACGAATTTCATTACCGAATATAATAAAAACCTGACGATACTCAAAAAGAAGTATGGCGCGGACCTGAGTTTCGAGCAGGAGGACATGCTGAAAAAGATTTTATACCTGAACCGCAAGTTCAAAAAGAACCGGGAGGAAATGTACCGTATCCATGGCAGCGACAAGTGGCGCCAGGATACCTATATTATTCGAAACAAGATCACGCCTATCCTGGATCGGCTCGATCGTGAGATCAGCCAGTTCAATTCGCGCCAGTTGAAAAATATCAAGGAGATCAACAACAACCTGATCAGCCAGGCCAACACCACTACCATGGTGATCGTCATGATGCTGGGGATTGCCGTCGTGGCGGTATTGGTGCTTTGGTTCGTGTTTCTAAAGGGTATTATCAACCCGATGCGGCATGTGGTCGATGCTGGCATTGGTGCGTTCAGGAAACTGATGGGAGTGGTCGCCGACAAGGACGGCAGCGACATGTTGCAGAAATTCGAGACCAAGGATGTCTCCAGGGATGCGATCGGAAACCTGACGATGACCTTTGAACTGATGGCCGAGGCGCTGGAACGGGCGGTCAACAGGCAGCAGGAGAGTACTGCCTTGTTGAACGAAAAGGTGGAAAAGATGCTCGTGGTGATTCAAAAGGCCGCTGCCGGCGACCTGACGGCACAGCTGGATTTCGTCGGTGACGAGGCGATCGACCAGCTTGCGCAGGGGATACAGGTGATGCTGGACCGTTTGAATGAACTGGTGGACAAGATCCAGGATGCCGGGTCCAAGGTAGCCTCCTCGGCGGAGATCATGGCGTCGATCGGCAAGGAACATGAGGCCACGGTGACTGAACAGGCGGCGAGTACCAATGAAGTCATGGCGACCGTGTCGATGATCGATGCGACGACCCAGGAACTGGTCAAGACCATGGACGAGGTATCAGTGGTAGCCGACTCCACTGCAAATTCGGCGACTGACAGTCTGAACGCGCTGGAGGTCATGGCCGCGACCATGCAGCAGATGAGTGATGCCACCGAGGCGATCTATTCCAAGTTGTCAGTACTGAATGAAAAGGCCTCGAATATCAGCAACGTGGTGACTACGATCAACCGGGTTGCGGACCAGACCAATCTGCTGTCGCTGAACGCGGCGATCGAGGCGGAGAAGGCAGGGGAGTTCGGCCGCGGGTTTGCGGTCGTGGCCACTGAGATCCGGCGTCTTGCTGATCAGACCGCTGTGGCCACCTGGGATATAGACCAGATGGTCAAGGAGATGCAGTCGTCGGTATCGGCCGGCGTGATGGCGATGGAAAAATTTTCCGAGGAGGTCGAACAGGGTGTCGGAGACGTCAACAAGATCAGCAAGGATCTGGCGGACATCATCCTGCAGGTCCAGGCATTGAGTCCAAAGTTCGAGGCGGTCAGCAACGGCATGAAATCCCAGTCACGCGCCGCGTCACAGATCAACGAGAGCATGGTGCAGTTGAATGAGATCGCCCATGAAACCGCCAATTCCCTGCATGATTCCAACAAGAGTGTCTACGACCTGACACAGGCGGCCACCGCATTGCAGGACAGTGTGCTGCGGTTCAAGGTCAGGCTTTCAAAGTAGGGCACGCCGAGCGTGCCAATGTATCGACAACGACGCGGTATGGAAATATCGTGTGTAGAAGGATCGCCACGTGATACGATTCGATTTATCGCGGTGTTGGTGCCGTACAACGCACCCTACCTCGTGGTGAGGTATGCGAAGCATACCAAAGGATTTGCAGCAAGAAAATATCACGCCCCAAAGTAGGGTGCGTTGTACGCACCACCTGCCATGCGCACCACCCCCATGTCCATCCCCCTGCCACTTGCGAACTTCTGAAGTTGTGCGATAATCTGCATGCCTGAGGTGACCCATGCCGGTCCCCCCGCAACGAGAAACTATGAACCCCGTCAGGCCTGGAAGGGAGCAGCGGTAATAGCGGATTCGTGTGCCGGGGTGTGGCTGGTGTGGGTTGCCACCATTCTTCGTCTTTCTCTATATATTATATTGGTAAAATCCATGTTTATTTTACCCCGCGGCCTGCCGGTTTTGCTTTATAATCGTCGTTGCCCTGCGGCTGTATGCCGGACCGGGTTGATTTTTTGTTAACGCTTTGAATTATCAAGTTTTTTATTGACAGCAAAAAAGCCGGTAATCAACATGAGCTATCAAGTTCTCGCCAGCAAGTGGCGCCCACGGCTGTTTTCCGAGATGGTCGGCCAGGAGCACGTACTGCGTGCGTTGATCAATGCGCTGAATAACAGCCGGGTTCACCATGCGTTTTTGTTTACCGGCACCCGGGGTGTTGGAAAAACCACCGTTGCACGGATCCTGGCCAAGTCGCTGAATTGCGAGCAGGGGGTCAGTGCACAGCCCTGTGGCCAGTGCAGTGCCTGCCAGGCGATCGACGCCGGCAAGTTTGTCGACCTGATCGAAGTAGATGCCGCGTCACGAACCAAGGTCGAAGATACGCGTGAGCTGCTCGACAACGTCCAGTATTCACCGGCGCTGGGCCGCTATAAGATCTACCTGATCGACGAAGTGCATATGCTGTCGACACACAGTTTCAATGCGTTGCTGAAGACTCTCGAAGAGCCTCCCGGCCACGTCAAGTTCCTGCTGGCGACGACTGATCCTCAGAAACTGCCGGTAACGATTCTGTCACGTTGCCTGCAGTTCAACCTGAAACGTATTCCTCTGGACAGTATCAGGGACTACCTGTCAGCGGTGCTTGAAAAGGAGAAGATCGTCCAGCCATCGCTCGAGGCGGTGACCGCGATCGCCCGGGCCGCCGACGGCAGTATGCGCGATGCGCTGAGCCTGTTGGATCAGGCGCTGGCCTACTGTAACCAGCAGTTGAACGAGTCGGAAGTGCATGCGATGCTCGGTACAGTCAAGCAGGATTACCTGAACCAGCTGCTGTTGTGCCTGGCACAGGCCGATGCGGCCGGGATGTGCAAGCTGATCGAGCAGATGAGCCAGGCTGCACCGGACTACAACCTGCTGCTCGATGACCTGGTTTCGCTGTTGCATCGTGTCGCGCTGGCACAGTTTGCACCAGATGCGGTCGATGACTGGTACGAGGACAGGCAGCAGCTGCTGGCACTGGCCGAGCGTATCCCGGAAGAGGACATACAGCTGTACTACCAGATCGCACTGCATGGGCGGCGCGACCTGCCGCTGGCACCCGATCCGCGCACCGGGTTTGAGATGGTGATGTTACGGATGCTGGCGTTTACACCGGCCGGCCCGGCCGATGGCCCGGCGGCCCGGCGCAGGGCACCGGCGGGGACGCCCGCGGCCGCTTCCGCTGAGCCGGCCGCAGCGTCATCGGCAAGGTCTCCGGCCGTGGCCTCGGACCGGAGTGGCGACCAGCCGTCAGCGAGTGCCGATCCTGCCACATACTGGGTGCAGCTGACCCAGGCGATGAATCTCAGCGGGCCGACCCGGCAGCTTGCCAATTTCTGCACGCTGAGCGAGCACAGTGATGACCGCCTGGTGTTGGCGCTGGATCCCAAATACCAGCATATCTGTAACGACATGTCACAGAAGCGCCTGGCGGACGCCCTGCAGCAGGTGCTGGGACGTGAAATCAAACTTGAAATCCTGCTGCAGACCCCGGCGCAGGAGACGCCGGTACAGCGGCAGCAGCGTGCAAAACAGGAGCAGCATCTGCAGGCGGTCGCGGCGATCGAGCAGGATGCGACAGTACAGGAACTCCAGACCATTTTCGACGCAACGATCAAGCCTGAACTGGTTCAGGCGATCGGCACCAAAGAGGACGAGTAAACGATGAAAGCAGATCTTGGCGACATAATGAAAAAAGCCCAGGAGTCCCTGGCGAAGATGCAGGAGGCCCAGGCAGAAGTAGCAAACCTGGAAGTGACCGGAGAGGCGGGCGGTGGTATGGCTAAAATCGTCATGAACGGCAAGCACGAAGTCAGGTCGGTCACACTGGACGACAGCCTGTTGAAAGAAGACCGGGATATGCTCGAAGACATGATCGCGGCGGCGATCAACGATGCGGTGCACAAGGTCGACAAGAAAGCGAAGGAACATATGTCATCGGTAACCAGCGGGTTTCCACTGCCGCCGGGATTCAAGCTCTGACGATGGGTTTTTCACCTTTGATCGAACAACTGATCGCTGCGCTGCGCTGCCTGCCGGGAGTCGGCCAGAAAACAGCACAGCGTATGGCGTTTCATCTGCTGGTGCATGACCGGCAGGGTGCCAGCCAGTTGTCGGCAAGCCTGCAGCAGGCCGCCGAGCAGATCCGGCATTGCCGTGTATGCCGGAACCTGAGCGAGCAGGAGGTCTGTGATTACTGCTCCAGCCCACAGCGTGACGAACGGCTGCTGTGTATCGTTGAAAGCCCGGCGGATGTGCTGAGCATCGAGCAGGCGACCGGTTTCAAAGGGAAGTATTTCGTGTTGTTGGGAAGGCTGTCGCCGTTGGACGGGATCGGTCCGGAGGAGCTTGGTTTGCACAAACTGGCCGAACGCCTCGACACGGGCGTCGTCGAGGAGATGATCCTGGCCACCAACTCGACGGCCGAAGGTGAGGCCACGGCCCATTACCTGGGTGAGATGGCGGCGCGGCGTGAAATACGAGCGACGCGGATCGCACACGGTGTGCCCATTGGTGGCGAACTCGAGTATATCGATAACAGTACCTTGTCACAGGCCTTCAACGACCGCCGCGATATTCTGTAGCCGTCGTGTTCCCGGCGAGCCAGGTAAAGATCCGTGTAGAACCAGCGGCTATTCCAACAAGTACTGTAGTGCTTTAGGATGCTGTCCGGGCGGCTTGATTTCAATCTTGTGATCTGGTTGGTATTTATTTTCCCGGTGAGGCTGTTGCTGTTTCTTTTTTATGCTACACTTCTTCCTGAAGTTCGAATAACAATAAACTATAAAAATTATATTCCATTAAAATTATTGGTTGAATATTCAGTAGCAGCACAGAAGTACGACTTTTATTAGTGAAGTATTTTTCGGTTGGCCTGTCTTTCAGTTTACCTGGACAGTACATGGCCGGCAGGCGATATTGAATTGGTAAAAATCAATCGACTGATGGAAGATTCAAAAAAATAAGCAGCATGGAAATTACCCCTTATCATTTTTCATATCCTGTTGTGGGCGGCAAAGCCGGAGGAAGGTCTATGCCAGCAAGCGATGAGCCTGAGGTTCGTCCTGTGTCCGCAGTCCAGAAGATTACCAACCGGTCTGACAGGCAGGTCAGTCACAAACAGCTGAATAAAAAAGTCAGCGTAGACTCTGTGCACGAGGACCGGTCCGTGCAAGCGCG
>JALUUZ010000282.1 GCA_027021095.1 Gammaproteobacteria bacterium | reverse complement strand
GGGTACCGGTGTCGTCAATGGCACCAAGACACTGTTTACCACCGGCAATCTCGCTGACTACTGGTTGTTTATCCTGGGTGGCCTGGCGGTCACCGTGACCTTGCTGTTTCCGGGTGGTTTGATCGACAGGTCGTCACACCTGAAAGCAGCCCAGGGTCTCGGCCGTATACTGGGTCTGCGTACTGCGGACAGCACCCGCTACGTGGCACCGGGGCTTGTGCCAGTGCTGGTACTGCTGTTCTATTTCGGATTGATTTCGTTGTTGTTGGACCTGCTGACCGGTCACCTTGGTTGGAACCGGTTTAAACAGCTGAGTGTGTTCGCGCTGCTGTTTCTGCCAGCTTACGTGCTGATCAATGCACTGCTGCAAAGCGTCAGGGCCGGGCGGCCCGGTTTGCCGGCACGGCTTGCAGCGTCCGTACGGTTGGTGACCGGGCTGCTGGATTCGCCTGGTGGAGTGGTGACGCTGTCGTTGGGGACGCTCGTGGTGCTGGCGTTGATGATTGCAGCGCAGGCCGACAAGCCTGCAGGCATGCTGGTGCTGCTCGGTGTGTTTATCGTGCCGCTTTGGTTTTTCGCCGCCGGCCCGCTTGGACGGCGGTGGCGCCTGCCGGCCGGTGGAGGCTATATTCTGTTGGTATTGTCGTTTGCACTGTTTCCGGCCTGGTTTATGCGGGTGTCCGTCTACCTCGGTCTTGGTCTCTTTCTGTCGTTGTCACTGCTGCCTTTCGTGCCGTTGCTGCGCCGTGCGCTGGCGGCGCCGCGGGTCGGTACGCTGCTGCCGGTGCTGCTGCTGGTCTTGTTGTATCCATTCCTGTTTTTTTTCGCCAGGGAGTTTTTCCCGTTGCAGGAACCGTTGAGTTTTTTCCTGAAATTTGCCAAGGTGTTTTTCAATGTTTCTGCCAGTATCGTCAGCGACGCCAGGGTTGGAATCAGTCTGTTCTTCGTACTGTGTGCGTTGGTCATGCTCTATTTGTATCGTCGTGCTGACCGGGAAGTGAGACAATGAGCAGCGGAACCGATAACAGGCTGCAGACTTTGCTCGACGAGCTGCCGCCCGCCGAATCCGACGTCGATGCTTCACATGGGCCGATACTGTACCTGGAAAAGATTTCAGTCAGCTTCGATGGCTTCAAGGCGCTGGACGAGCTGACATTGTATATCGATGACGGGGAACTGCGTTGTATCATCGGTCCCAACGGTGCCGGCAAGACCACGATGATGGATGTGATCACCGGCAAGACCCGGCCGGATTCCGGTGAGGCGTTTTTCGGTCAGACACTGGACCTGACCGCGATGGACGAATATGAAATCGCGCACGCCGGGATCGGAAGAAAGTTCCAGAAGCCAACGGTATTTCCAGCGCATTCGGTATTCGAAAACCTGGAGCTGGCGCTGCATACCAACAAAAATACCTGGCATACCCTGTTTGCACGGCTGACCGGTGAGCAGTATGACAGGATCCAGGAAGTGCTGGAGACGGTCGGCTTGCAGCAGAGCCAGCACCGGCTGGCCGCGTCCTTGTCACATGGGCAGAAACAATGGCTCGAGATCGGGATGTTGCTGATGCAGAATCCGCGCTTGTTGCTGGTCGACGAACCGGTCGCCGGCATGACACACCAGGAGTCGGAACGTACCGCTGAGCTGTTGACCGGTCTGGCCGGCAGGCATTCGGTCGTCGTCGTCGAGCATGACATGGATTTCATCCGCTCGATCGCGAATAAAGTCACTGTGTTACACGAGGGGCGCGTACTGGCCGAAGGGAGTATAGAGCAGGTGCAGAATGATCCTGGTGTCATTGAAGTCTACCTGGGGGAATAGCCGTTGCTACAGGTAAAGAAATTGAATCAGTACTATGGTGAAAGCCATACCCTGTGGGATACGATGCTCGAGGTAAGGCCAGGCCGTTGTACGGTGTTGATGGGGCGAAACGGGGTAGGGAAGACCACGTTGCTGAAAACCATCATGGGCCTGCTGCCGGCCGAGTCCGGCCAGGTGCTGTTTGATGGTACGGAGCTGTTGACGCTGCCAGCGCATCAGCGTGCATTGAAGGGGATCGGCTATGTCCCGCAGGGGCGGGATATCTTCAGCCAGATGACGGTCGAGGAAAACCTGCAGGTGGGATTGTCGGTCAAGGGGGAGAGTGACGAGGTGCCGGCGTTGGTGTATGAACTGTTTCCCGTGTTGCGGCAGATGCTCAAGCGGCGTGGTGGAGACCTGTCCGGCGGACAACAGCAACAGCTGGCGATCGGCCGGGCACTGACATTGAAGCCGAAACTGTTGATCCTCGATGAGCCGACCGAAGGGATCCAACCGAACATCGTGCATCATATCGGAGACGTGATCCAG
>JALUUZ010000281.1 GCA_027021095.1 Gammaproteobacteria bacterium | reverse complement strand
CACAGACCATGGACGAACAACGCTACCAGGAAATCATCATGACCCGGGTCACGGTACCGGTCGGTGAGGACATCGGGTTTCTGCCGGGAACCGAAGAGGAAAAGATGACCCCCTGGATGGGCGCGTTGATGGACAACCTCGAGGTACTGTCGCAAAGCAGCCCGGGCAATCCGCGCGAACAATACAAGGACAACTGGACCCGCGCCGCCACCAACGACCTGCTGCAGCACCGGATCAAGATCCGTTCACTGAATTTTATGCGTGGCAGAACCTTCCTGAACCGCTTTATCATTCTCGATGAAGCACAGAACCTGACCCCGAAACAGATGAAGACACTGATCACCCGCGCCGGACCGGGCACGAAGATCGTCTGCCTGGGAAACGTCGCACAGATCGACACGCCCTACCTGACCGAAACCAATTCCGGCCTGACCTATGTCGTCGACCGGTTCAAGTTCTGGGAATACAGCGGCCATATCACCCTGCATCGTGGTGAGCGTTCCCGGCTGGCGGACTTTGCTTCCGACAATTTGTAGTCGGTGCGTACGAGCAGGGTGCCTTGTCTACATCAAAATCATCGCCCTTGTGTCGTGACGGTCAGCGGTGACACAGAGCAAGGGTACGGCATGGGTGCGCACCAATGTATGGATAATGACATGGTACGGAAGAATCGTGTGTAGAAGGATCGTCACGCGACGCAATATGATTTGTCGCGGTGTTGGTACATACGGTGCATCCCCGCCCCCATCGTGACGGTGTGCGAAGCACACCAAAGAATTTACCCCAAGAAAATGTCGTGTGTAGAAGGATGGCCACGTAACGCGATTTGATTTGCCTTGCCGTGGAAACATGCAATACACCCCGCCCCATCGTGACGGTGCACGCAGTGCACCAAAGGATTTACGGTAAAGCAATATCGTGTGTAGAAGAATCGCCACGTAATACCATTCGATTTGCCTTGGTGTTGGTGCGTACAACGCACCCTACCTCGTCGTGACAATGTGCGCAGTACACCAAAGGATTTACGGTTAAAAAATGTCATGCTCCAAAGTAGGGTGCGTTGTACGCACCGCCGTCGCAGTAGAAGGGTGGTGAGAAATGCGGGCTCTAGTGAGTCTGGTGCGGCGTAAACACCTCGTTCTGTGCTTCTTCGAGCTTGTTCAGCACATCTTCGTGCCAGAGATCTAAAAACACGTCGAACTGTGCTTCGGTATAGATCGGAGGATACCAGGTATCGAATACTACTTCGCGGCCCTCCATGTTGTTATACGCACGCGCCACGGTGGCATTGGCATTGAACCGGTCCAGCACCTCGAGCAGCTTGGCGTGCCACTCCTCATAGCTGACCAGGTTCTGGTCGCTGCCGATCTCGTAGGCCACGGTCGTCGCCAGCCTGATGCCTCCTTCGAAGATTTCGACCAGCACATAGCCATAGCTGTCGTGAAAATAAATCAGATCCTCGGTATTGTTCTCATCCAGCTGGTAGCCTAATTGTTCGAGGTGATCACATACCCGGTCCAGCACCAGCCCCGCTCCCTGTTCGGAAACTGGGGCCATGTCACCGTAACTGATTTCCCCATAGTTCAATGCCGGTGGATCGGCAAAATGATTCGGTTCGAATTTCTCAGCCGGATTCAACCATATCAGTAACTTATGGTCCTCATCGGCTGCCACGCTGACCTCGTAGTCACCTGGTGGCACCTTGAAGAAATGCCCGTACCTGCTTTCTTCCGGCTCCTCACCTTCCCCTGTCACTGCCTCGCCTGGACCGATAAAAAACCTGCCGCTGGAATTCTTCAGCCTGGCGCTGACCACGTCGTCCAGTTCCTGTTCCGGACTGCCCGATTTTATCTCGATATCGTAAAACCCATCCTCGTCCAGACCGACGAACAATACATTACCCTTGTTGATTTCCTCCAGCTCCTGGTCCTGGTCGACCCACCAGTCACAATCGTCATCGATACGATGCTGCAATTGGTCAAGATCGTAAATTACCAGTGTCGCCGTATCGGTTGCAATCTGCATGAACTGTGTCATTCCGTCCCGGTCACCGGTTCAGCTTCTTTCCTTGGCCATGCATTGAGAATCGCCTGCACCAGTGACGCCAGTGGAATCGCAAAAAAAACACCCCAGAAACCCCAAAGGCCACCAAACACCAGCACGGCCACCACGATTGCAATCGGATGCAGCTGCACCACCTCGGAAAAAAGCAGCGGCACGATTACCACGCCGTCGATCGTCTGGATCACCGCATAGACACCGATCACCCACCAGAACTCAGGAGTAAAGCCGTGGAAATTGCCGTATGCGATCAACACCACTGGAATGGTCACGACCACGGCACCGATA
>JALUUZ010000280.1 GCA_027021095.1 Gammaproteobacteria bacterium | reverse complement strand
CGTCGGGATATCCGGAGACTCGATCAGGCGGATAGTCACTGGTGGCGCGTCGGGATTGAGACGGTTGAGGAACGTCGACAGGTAGACTGCGCCCAGCCAGCCGGCCGTACCACCTCCGACAATGACAATATCGTCAATACGACTCATTGGCACTGGTCTTTCCGGTCACTGCCGGGGCATAGGGCGAATACTTGTACATCAACAGGTACACACTGAGGAAGCCAAAAAATATCGCGATGCTGGTAATGGCCGCAGACATGTCCAGCGGCAGGATCAACACCGAACTGACAAACTCGACTACGATCAAGCCGATCAGCACGCGGGCGATGGTCTGCCGGTTGAGCATCGCACAGACAATAGCGCCAAACGGCGCACCAATCACCACGACAGGGATCGATGCCAGCCAGAACGCGGCTACTTGTGCGTTAAAGCCACCGACGACAAAATAATGTAATGCAAAGCCGGCAACGGCGTTGATCGCCATCAAGACGACCGAAGTCGGTGTTGCGATCTTCTCATTGACCCGGAACAGCAGCACCATGACCGAAAAGGCGACAATATCGATACCGTTACCGACCAGGCCGCTGACCATGCCACCCACCAGACCGGCGGCGAACAACACCCCGGCGCTGCCCACCGCCTGCGACGGCACCGCCTGCCGGCGCAGCGGGAGACGGCGGTTCAACAAATACAGTGTAAAGGCAAAACTGGTTACCAGCATGGTAAAGGTCATCTTCAGCATGACCGAAGACATCAACGGTGCCAGCAACGCGGCTCCCACGACGATACCGAGTAGCCCCCCGGCACTGACCCAGCGGACCACCCGCCATTCTACCTGGATACGCATCGCAATGATCGTCAACGAAGCAGCCGTCATCCCGACACTTTGAATCGCCAGTGAAAAAATCTTCGCGTCCTGTGCGGCCACACCAAGCAGCTTGGTAAAGACCGGGAACGCAACCGCACCGCCACCCTCGCTCGTGGCGCCGGCGATAAACGAACCGAACACCATGGTCAGCGCCACCGGCCAGTGCTCTGCAAGCACCTGCAAAAACCTCGAAATCCCGGCCACAGACAAGACCAACACCCAAACCAGCAAAGCGGTTCCAAGGCTGAACAACAGGGAGTTGGCTGGTATTCGGCGGCGTCTACTCATCTCAGCTTCATGGTTATTGTTATCACATCGTTTTACTGCCAGCTATGCGGCTCGACCGGGCAAACAAACGGGCAGTGCCTGCCTCAGCGCTGGTCTATCGGCACATAGGTCCGCTGCGCATGGCCTGTATAGACCTGCGTCGGACGAAAAATCCGGTTGTCACGCAACTGCTCGCGCCAGTGTGCCAACCAGCCGGCCGACCTGGCTACCGCGAAGATCGTCGTAAACTGGTCTGCCGGTATCCCCATTTCAACATACAGGATCCCGGAATAGAAATCGACGTTGGCATAGACTCCCTTCTGCGCCAGCCGGTCCTCACAGACCTGCTCGACCGCCTTGGCAGTCTCAAACATCGGGTTGACATCACCGCCGCGCGTGTCCATCAATTGTTTCATCAAGCCCTGCAGAATCTTCGCACGCGGATCCTTGGTCTTGTATTCACGATGCCCCATACCCCAAATCACTTTCTTCTCGCTCAGGCGCTGATCGATATACGCCTCGGCCCGATCAGGCGTGCCGATTTCACGCAACATCTCCACGACCTTCTGGTTCGCCCCGCCATGCAACGGTCCGGACAAGGTACCGATGGCACCCGCAATCACGTTATACGGGCTGGCGAGCGTCGAACCGGTCACCAACACAGAGAAGGTCGATGCATTGATCGTATGCTCGGCATGCAGAATCAGGCAGACATCGAGTATCCTGGCCAGCAGCGGATCCGGCTCCCTGCCGGTAAGCATATACAGAAAATTTTCGGCATAGCCCAGATCATGACGGGGCGGATAAGGATCATAGCCGTTCCTCAGGTGCTGCCACATGGCCACGATCGTGGCCATGCGGGCAATGATCTTGACCGTCATGTTGTGCACATAAGCCACGTCTTCATCACTATGCTTACCGGCCAGGTACTCACTGCTTGGATAGAACATACCCAGGCTGGCAACCGCGGTCTGCAGCATGTCCATCGGATGCCCTGTCGCCGGCAGATTTTTCATCAGTTCACGAATATGGTATTTAACCTTACGGTTGTTCCGCAGCTGCTGGTCGAACTCTGCCAATGCATGCGCTGACGGCAGCTCACCGTCCAGCAACAGCAAGGTGGTCTCTTCGAAACTGCTGTGCTCGGCAAGCTGCTCCAACGGATAACCACGGTAGGTAAGCACCCCGCGCTGGCCGTCAATATCGGAAATATTGGACTTGGTG
>JALUUZ010000279.1 GCA_027021095.1 Gammaproteobacteria bacterium | reverse complement strand
GCGAAATGTCAATACGCTGCGCACCCAGGCGGACAGGTCGAGCATCACCTTTGGATTACCGTCGTTGGCATGATGTATCGAGGTCGGCAGCGTACTCAGGCCCAAAATCAGCGTAACCAACAACAGCAGCAGGATAAAGATGTCCATAAACCGGCTGGTTGCGCGGATACGCCGGTTCAGCAGACGCCTGAGCAGCAGCATCACCGCGCCGACAAGGCACAGCGTACCGAATACCAACCCGGCGTAGATCGCAATGTTCTGGTGCGCCAGGTCGCTGATTCCGAACGCGTGAAACACCGCAGGAGGCGTGACCAGGCCGACCAGGTGGCCGAAAAAAATCGCGATGATTCCGATATGAAACAAATTGCTGGCCAGCCGCAGGTGTTTTTTCGACAGCAGCTGGCTGGAGTCACTCTTCCAGGTATACTGCTCGCGGTCGTAGCGCACCAGGCTGCCAAGCAGAAAAACGGTCAAGGCAATATACGGATAGATTCCAAAAACGAACTTTTCAATATTCATCTGGTTAACCCTGTCATTGGATTCTCAATTCGGTTAAATCAACTGTTGGCAACCTGTGGCACCATCCCGGCGCGCTTGTCGATCAGTGCCAGCAGTGCTGCATAGGGACTGTCTGCCTGCGCCAGGTTTTCAGCCAGCACCTTGATCACCTTGGCGGCATCGCTTAAAAACACGCGCGCCGCCATCTCATCCAGCGTCGCCACATACTCGAGTATCAGCGGCAGGTAGTCTGGCAGCTCGCCGCCAGCGGTCTCCAGGCCGGTGTGCTTGTAAAACTCGCCCAGGTCGACCAGCGCCGGACCCCGGCCGCGGTCATCGCCGAATAAATGGTGTGTCAGGTGCAGACTGTGTTCCGCGGTCAGGTCGAAGGTCTGTACATACTGCGCCTGCAGCTCGAGCACCGGCAGCGACTGCATCCACTGGCAGTGTGCGGTCAGTGCTTGTTTTTCCGCGCTGCTGAGACCGGGCAGGCCGGTGATCGCCGCCTCGATCTCCGGCAGCCCCCGGTAGAGTTCCTCGTCCGGGTAATCGAGCAGCAAGGAAAGTATTTTATAGAACCGGTTCATCGCACTGCTCACTGGCTGCCGGCTTTCTTCTTCCTGGTCTCCGGCGGCGCCACATACACCAGAGACTCCATGCTCTCATTGCGGCGTTCGGGAAACAGTGACACCCGGCTGCCGCTCCCACAGGACCCGGTATTGCCGAAACTGAAGCCGTTGGCACCCTGAAAAGCATGAAAATCGTCCTGTGCCAGCTCCTCGTTGCTGGTCGGGATCACGAAACGGTCTTCGTAGTTACCGATCGCCATATAGCGATACATGTCTTCGACCTGCTCGACCGTCAGGCCGACTTTTTCCAGGATCGCCAGGTTCGGTTTGTTCTCGACGTGCACGGTACGCTGGTAAGAACGCATCGCAATCATCCGGTTGATGCTCAACAGGATCGGTGCTTCGTCACCGGCGGTAAACATATTGGCCAGGTACTGCACCGGCATCCGTAACGCCTCGGCCTTTGGAATCATGCCATCCTCTTCGGTCGGTAGATTACCCTGGTCGATCTGTGACTGCACCGGCGCCAGCGGCGGCACGTACCAGACCATCGGCAGCGTACGAAACTCCGGGTGCAGCGGCAAGGCCACTTTCCATTCCACCGCCATTTTATAGATCGGCGATTTCCTCGCCGCTTCCAGCCAAGGCTCGGGCACGCCGTTCTCACGCGCATTGGCGATCACTTCCGGGTCGTGCGGGTCGGCAAAGATATCCAGCTGCGACTGGTACAGCCCCTGCTCATCCTCGACCGAAGCCGACTGGCTGATCTTGTCGGCATCATAGAGCATCACCCCATTGTAGCGGATACGGCCGACACAGGACTCGGAGCAGACTGTCGGCAGGCCGGCCTCGACCCGCGGATAACAGGCAATGCACTTTTCCGCCTTGCCCGATTCCCAGTTGTAGAACACCTTCTTGTACGGGCAGTTGCTGATGCACATACGCCAGCCACGGCACCTGTCCTGGTCGACCAGCACGATCCCGTCTTCCTCACGCTTGTACATCGCGCCGGACGGACAGGAAGCGACACACGACGGATTGATACAGTGATTGCAGATCCGCGGCAGATACATATGAAAAGTATGTTCGAACTCCGAATAAATCTGCTTCTCGATGTTCTTGAAGTTCATGTCCTTGCTGCGCTTCTTGAACTCGCCGGCAAGATCGTCCTCCCAGTTCGGCCCCCAGTTGATCTTTTCCATCCGGCTGCCGTCGATCTGTGAAATCGGACGTGCAGTCGGCGCCGCCTCTGCCAGCGGCGAGGTCTGCAGATGACCGTAGTCGTAACTGAACGGTTCATAGTAATCGTCGATCTCCGGCAGATCCGGGTTGGCAAAGATGTTCATCAGCCGTTGCATCCTGGTACCGGATTTCAGACTCAGCTTGCCGTCTTTCAGGTGCCAGCCGCCATGCCACTTGTCCTGGTCCTCCCAGTTCTTCGGATACCCGATACCGGGTTTGCTTTCGACATTGTTGAACCAGGTATATTCGACACCCTTGCGGCTGGTCCATACATTCTTACAAGTCACCGAACAGGTATGGCAGCCGATGCATTTGTCCAGGTTGAACACCAGGGAAAACTGGGCACGGATTTTCATCTATTTATTCCACTCCACGTAGTCATTTACAAATACCAAGTGCGCTCACAGCCGGCGCCCGTCACTTGAGTCCGGGCGGGTTGGGTGCCGCCTCGCGTTCCGGTGTCAGTTCGCGCTCGAGCCAGTCCACGTCCTTGTCCTCGATCTTGTGCAGGACCACGAACTCGTCACGCTGCGAACCCACGGTGCCGTAGTAGTTGAAGCCGTAGGCCAGTTGCGCATAACCGCCGATCATATGCGTCGGTTTGACCACCGTACGGGTCACACTGTTCAGTATCCCTCCACGTTTTCCGGTGGTCGGTGAACCAGGCACATTGATGATCTTTTCCTGTGCGTGGTACATCAGCGCCATGCCCTCCGGCACCCGCTGACTGACGACCACGCGCGCCACCGTCGCACCATTGCCGTTCAACGCCTCGACCCAGTCATTGTCCTCGAGCCCGATCGACTGCGCGTCTTTCTCCGAGACCCACACCGTCGGCCCGCCACGAAACAGGTTCAGCATCCGCAGGTTGTCATTGTAGGTACTGTGAATACCCCATTTGCTGTGCGGCGTGATCCAGTTCAGCGTCAGGTGCTGCTTGCCGTTCAAGCGTGACTTGACCGCCTCGGTCGCCTTCAGATCCACCGGCGGCCGGTAGGTACAGAATCCCTCACCGAAATCCAGCATCCACTCGTGGTCCTGGTAGAACTGTGCACGTCCGGTCAATGTCCGGAATGGAATCCGTTCATGGATATTGGTGTAGCCGGCCGTGTAGCTGACTTCCTCCGATTCGATGCCGCTCCAGGTCGGCGCGGTGATGATCTTGCGTGGCTGTGCCTTGATGTCGGCAAAGGTCACCTTGTCGTCACGGCGGGTCGCACTCAGGTGAGTATGCGAATTACCGGTCTTCCTGCCCAGCGCCTCCCAGGATTTATACGCCACTTCACCATTGGTTTCCGGCGCCATCGCCAGGATGGCCTCGCACACCTGCTTGTCCTCGGCCAGTGACGGCATGCCCTGCGAGATCCCCTCTTCCCTGATCGTATAGTTGATCCGCTTGAGGTGTTCGTATTCTTCTTCGGTATTCCAGTCGATGCCCTTGGTGTTGTTACCGAGCTCGACCATCAACGGCCCCAGCGCCGAAAACTTCTTCGCCGTGTCGGCGAACTTGCGCCGGACCACCTTGAACACCGGCATGGTCTTGCCGGGCACCGGCTCGCAATCGCCTTTTTTCCAATCCTGCACCGCCAGTGGCTGTCCAAGCTCGGTCGGGCTGTCGTGCATCAATGGCACACTGACCAGGTCCTTGCGTTCACCCAGGTGCTTTTCGGCCAATGCCGAGAACGACTCCGCAAGCGTACGGAAGATCTGCCAGTCGCTGCGGCTCTCCCAGCCCGGGTTCACCGCCGCAGTCAACGGATGAATGAACGGATGCATGTCGGTGGTGTTCAGGTCGTGCTTTTCATACCAGGTCGCGGTCGGCAGCACGATGTCCGAATAGGCCCCGGTCGAATTCAGGCGAAAGTTGATGTCGACCAACAGGTCCAGCTTGGCGACCGGTTCTTCCTCTCGCCACTTGATCTCTTTGCTGACCACACCCTCGGCACCTACATCCATCACACCATTCTGCGCACCGAGCAGGTGCTTGAGAAAATACTCGTGCCCTTTGGCGCTGGTCCCCAGCAGGTTGGAACGCCAGACGAACAGGTTGCGCGGATAGTTTTCCGGCGCATCGATGTCTTCACACGCAAACGCCATCTCGCCCTGTTTCAACTGCTCGACGGCATAGTCGACGATCGCCTCATCGCTGGTCGCACCGGCCTGCTCAGCCTGGTCACACAGATCCAGCGGGTTACGGTCGAAATGCGGTGCCGACGGCAGCCAGCCTACCCGCTGCGACACGACATTGTAATCGGCCAGCGTATGGCCGCGATAACGTCCCTTCGCGGTATCGGACAGCAGGTCATCGGCCTCGATTTTCTCGTAACGCCACTGGTCGGTATGAAAATAGAAAAAACTCGTGCCGTTCATCTGCCGCGGCGGCCGCTGCCAGTCCAGCGCGAAGGCGATCGGCGCCCAGCCTGCCTGTGGCCGCAGCTTCTCCTGCCCGACATAGTGCGCCCAGCCTCCGCCCGACTGGCCGACACAACCGCAGATATGCAGCAGGTTCATGATCGCCCGGTAAGCCATGTCGTTGTGGTACCAGTGATTGATCCCGGCACCCAGAATCACCATCGAGCGGCCTTGCGTCTTGGCCGCATTGTCGGCAAACTCCCGACCGGTGCGTATCAGGTCGGCGCGCTTGACGCCGGTGATCTTTTCGGCCCAGGCCGGCGTATAGGCGGTCTGATCATCATAACTGCGTGCGACATTGTCACCCCCCAGCCCGCGATCCAGGCCGTACTGTGCCAACTGCAGATCGAACACCGTCGCTACCAGCAGCTTACGCCCGTCGAGCTCGATGGTTCTGACCGGCACCTTGCGCCACAGCACACGTTCCGAGGCTTTCTCGAAATGCGGAAAAGCGACGTCGACCACCTGCTCATGCTGATCGATCAAGCTGAGCTGCGGCTGAATCTCTTTCTGGTCCCGTGCCGCGCGGGACTCCAGGTTCCACTTGCCCTCCTCACCCCAGCGGAAACCGATCGAGCCGTTGGGCACGACCAGTTCGCCGCTGTGCTCGTCGATGACCAGTGTCTTCCATTCCGGGTTGTTCTGCTCGCCAAGCGCCTGGTCGAAATCCGATGCCCGCAGAAAACGGTCACTGGTGTAGCCCTGCTGGTGTTCACGCAAGGTGACCAGCACCGGCATGTCAGTAAACGAACGCATATAGTCGAGAAAATAAGGGGTCGGCTTGTCGAGCACGAACTCCTTCAGTGCCACGTGTGCCATGGCCAGGAAGGCAGCCGCGTCGGTACCCTGTTTGACCGGCATCCACAGGTCGGCAAACTTGACATATTCCGCATAATCCGGTGCCATCGACACGATCTTGGTGCCCTTGTAACGCACCTCCGAGTAGAAATGCGCATCCGGTGTACGCGTCATCGGCAGGTTGGCGCCGCAAACGATGATATAACCCGAGTTATACCAGTCGGCGGCCTCCGGCACATCGGTCTGCTCGCCCCAGGTCTGCGGTGACGACGGCGGCAGGTCACAATACCAGTCATAGAAACTCAGGCACACCGCGCCGATCAATGACAAATAACGTGTGCCGGCCGCGTAACTGATCATCGACATCGCCGGGATCGGTGAGAAACCGGCGATCCGGTCCGGGCCGTATCGCTTGATCGTATAGATATTGGCGGCGGCGATGAGCTCGGTCACCTCCTCCCAGCTCGAACGTACGAAACCGCCAAGCCCGCGCACCGCGGTATAGCGCCTGCGCTTCGCCGGGTCCTGCTGTATTGCCTCCCAGGCCTCGACCGGGTCCTTACCGGCGGCCTTCTCGGCACGGTACAGCTCGAGCAGCCGGCCGCGGATCAGCGGATGCTTGACCCGGTGCGGGCTGTACAGGTACCAGGAATAACTCGCGCCGCGCTGGCAGCCCCGCGGCTCATGGTTCGGCAGGTCGGGGCGTGTCTGCGGATAGTCTGTGGCCTGCATCTCGAAGGCAACCAGGCCGTTCTTGACATGGATATTCCACGAACAGCCACCGGTACAGTTGACGCCATGGGTCGAGCGTACGACCTTGTCGAACTGCCAGCGCCGGCGGTAGGCGTCCTCCCAGCTGCGGTCTTCGTCGGTGACTATGCCGTGCCCGTCGGAAAAGCTCTCCTTGACACGTTTGAAAAAACGTAATCGGTCTAAAAAATGACTCACTCTGAACCTCTGTTAATTCTGTTCCACTATTGATTCGGGCACCCTTCGTTGGGCGTCAGCGACAGGTAGACCTGGTCCCCTTCGAGCTTGACCGGAAAGGTGGCGGTACAGCCTTCATCCGGCGCCACCGCGATCCCGGTCTGCAGGTGGATCTTCCAGTCATGCAGCGGGCAGGACACCTTGTCACCATGCACGATGCCCTGCGACAGCGGTCCCTGCTTGTGCGGGCACTCATCACGCATCGCAAAAAAACGGTCGTCCGCGGTGCGAAACACCGCGATATCATACTCGGCGGTCTTAACCACCCGCGCGCCGAGCCTGGGGATTTCGTCGATCGCCCCGACCTTGACCCACGCTTGTGCTTTTTCTGTTCTTACTGATTGCATTGTCTTGTCACCTGCTGCTCACACGATCTGTACGATCGGCTCGAATTCATGTGCATCCTCTCCCTGCGCACGCTCGGCCCAGGGGTCTTTCTGGGAATATTTCTGTGAAAACAGAAAACGTTCCGCCAGCTGCCGCCGGTTCTGCTCATCCTCGACGATCCTGCTCTTGACATAGCTCAAGCCGACACGCTCGATCCACGGCGCGGTACGCTCGAGGTAATGCGCCTCTTCCCGGTACAACTGCAGGAACGCGGCACAATACTCTTTGACCTCCTCCGGGGTCTTGACGTGGCATAGAAAATCGGTGGCCCGGACCTTGACGCCGCCGTTGCCGCCGACATGCAGCTCCCAGCCGGAGTCGACGGCGACCACGCCGAAATCCTTGATCGTGGCCTCGGCACAGTTACGCGGGCAACCGGATACCGCGAGCTTGAACTTGTGTGGTGTCCACGAACCCCAGGTCATCTTTTCGAGTTCGATCCCCATCTGCGTCGAGTTCTGGGTGCCGAAACGGCACCACTCCTTGCCGACACAGGTCTTGACCGTACGAATCGCCTTGCCGTAGGCATGTCCCGACACGAAACCGGCTTTCGATAAATCTCCCCAGATCGCCGGCAGGTCGGCTTTTTTGATCCCCAGCATATCGATACGCTGACCGCCGGTCACGTGCACCGTCGGTACCTTGTATTTCTCGGCAATCTCGGCAATCGCTTTCAGTTCCGCCGGAGTCGTCTCACCGCCCCACATCCGCGGCACCACGGAATAGGTCCCGTCCTTCTGGATATTGGCATGTGCACGTTCATTGATGAACCGCGACTGGTAATCGTCATGGTATTCATCCGGCCAGGCGCAAAGCAGATAATAGTTCAGGCCGGGGCGGCATTTGCCGCAGCCGTTGGGGGTCTTCCATTCGAGAAACTGCATCACCTGCGGAATCGACTTGAGTTGCTGTTCACGGATCGTCGCGCGCACCTCGTCATGCGTAAAGTCCGTACAACCACACATGGGTTTCAGGTGCGGTGCGACCGAATAGTCACCGCCGACCGTCACCGCGAGCAGCGACTCGACCAGGCCGGTACAGGAACCACAGGAACTCGATGCCTTGGTATGCGCACGGACCTCTTCGAGTGTAAACAGTTTTTTCTTGGTGATCGCCTCGACGATCTCCCCCTTGCAGACACCGTTACAGCCGCAGATCTCGGCACTGTCGGCCAGCTGTGCCACCCGGTTCTCCTCCCCATGCCCGGAATCACCAAGGTGGGCCTGCCCGAACAGAATACTCTTGCGAAAATCGGCAATGTCAGTCTGATCGCGCAACAGGTCGAAATACCATGCCCCATCGACCGTATCCCCGTACATCACCGCACCGCGCAGACGGTTGTTCTCGACGACCAGCTTACGGTAGACCCCGGACGCCTCGTCCTTATAGACCAGTTCTTCGGTCTTGTCGTCACCGATGAAATCTCCGACCGAAAACAAGTCGATGCCGGTGACCTTGAGCTTGGTCGAGGTCACCGAACCCTGGTACAGGCCGATCCCGTGCTGGGCCAGGTGGTTGGCGCAGACCTTCGCCATTTCGAACAAGGGCGCGACCAAGCCGTAGGTCTGGCCGCGGTGCTCGACACACTCCCCGACCGCATAGATTCTCGGGTCGTAGGTCTGCAGGGTATCGTTGACGACGATACCACGTACACAATGAATCCGTGCTTTTTTGGCAAGTTCGATGTTCGGACGGATACCCACCGCCATGACCACCAGGTCGGTATACAGTTCGGTGCCGTCTTTCAGGCGTATCTTTTCGACACGCTCCTGGCCGATGATTGCCTCGGTCTCCGCTCCCATCAAAAACTGCATGCCCCGTTCCTCGAGCGAAGCCTTGAGCATCGATGCGGCCTGCACATCGAGCTGCTTCTCCATCAGGCGGTCCATCAAGTGAATCACTGTCACCTGCATGCCCTGTTTCATCAGGCCGTTGGCCGCCTCGAGCCCAAGCAGGCCGCCACCGATCACTACTGCGTGTTGGTACTGCTGCGCTGCCTCGAGCATCTTGTCGACATCACTGATGTCACGAAAACTGATCACCCCGTCGAGATCGTTACCGGGCAAAGGCAGTACGAACGGCTGGGAGCCGGTCGCCAGGATCAAACGGTCATACTCGGCGATCGTGCCGTCGGCACAGATGACCTTGCGGTTGAGCCGGTCGATGGTTGCAACCTTCTTGCCGGTGTGCAAAGTGATGCCGTTGTCTTTGTACCACTGTTCGTCGTTGAGGATGATGTCGTCGATGGTCTTCTCACCGGCCAACACCGGTGACAGCATGATGCGGTTGTAGTTCGGATAAGGTTCCTCGCCGAACACGGTGATCTCATAAGCCTCCGGAACAAGCTTGAGCAGTTCCTCGAGCGTACGTATTCCGGCCATTCCATTGCCGACCAGTACCAGTTTTTCTTTCATAGAGTGACTCCAACTAGCAAATAGCGATTGCGAAGCATATTATTATGCGCTAATAGAGCAAGGCCTGTGCCAGATTAACTTTTTATCTCAAGCTGTTGTTATTACGTTATTTTTCAAAATATCCCAAGTTCTTTGCAGGCGCACGCTGCACCAAAATGATGCGCGCCCAATAAAAACGTACCGAATTAACCCATCCGCACGGCAGCGCCACGGTAACAGGCCTGGCCGGCCACGGCAGCGAACGCCACATGCTAGCAGAATTGCACCGCTACGGATCTACCACCAAAGAGTTATCACGCACATGGCACAGGCCCGGATTGCGGTGTGATCACAGTCAACGCCGGGCAACGGCGCACCTTGAAGGTGCAGCAAACAAGTAAAAATCCATTCCGTCAACAAATAAGTCCTGCCATATCAATCGATTAACTCCTTGGCACAGTCCTTGCTGATTAGTATTGAATAAAATAGTAATACGAACGATAGGAGTCACCTCGTGTCCAGTTCAGTGGAAAAATTCAAAATCTTCTCGTTTTCCGGCAACACCAAGATCCTGCATATGACCTGGTTTGCCTTCTTTATCTCGTTTTTCGTGTGGTTCAATCAGAACGGCCTGCTGCCGACCCACATCCAGAAATACCTCGGCCTGAGCAACGAACAATTCAACTCCCTGCTGCTGTTGAATGTCATCCTGACGATCCCGGCGCGCATCATCATCGGCATGCTAGTCGACAAGTTCGGTCCGAAAAACACTTTCTCCGGCCTGCTGGCCTTTGCCGGCATCCCGTGCCTGATCTACGCACTGGCGGACAGTTTTACGCAACTGGCGATCGCCCGCCTGCTGATGGGCTTCGTCGGCGCCGGCTTTGTGATCGGTATCCGCATCATCAGCGAATGGTTCCATGCGCGCCAGGCAGGCATTGCCGAAGGCATCTATGGTGGCTGGGGAAACTTCGGCTCGGCTGCCGCGACCATTTCCCTGCCCCTGCTCGCCGCCTGGATCGGGGGTGAACACGGCTGGCGCTATGCAATCGGCCTGACCGGCCTGCTGGCGCTGGTCTACTCGGTGGTCTACTTCATGAATGTCACCGACACCCCGAAAGGATCGACCTATTTCCGGCCCAACAAGTCGGGCGCGATGGAAGTCACCAGCCGGCATGACATGTGGTTGTATATCGTGATGACTTTCCCGCTCTACGGCGCGCTGGCCGCGGCAACCTGGCGCTTCACCACGCCCAGTTACGGGCTGATCAGCCCGCAGACCGCCGTGGCCGTCTACCTGGCGCTTGCGTTTCTGTACCTCTATAACGTCGCACAGATCATTCGCAACAACCGCGAGATCCTCAGTAAACCCATTGCCGAGATT